>NZ_MABH01000226.1 GCF_001720585.1 Cereibacter johrii
GCCGGCCGTGGGTCGCACCCGGCCGGGGTCGGGAGGCACCCGCGGCAGGCTACCGCGCGAGGCCCAGCAGAGCGTCGAGATCGAGGTCCGCCTCGATCCCGTCCGCCAGCCGGTCGAGCATGGTCTCGATCCGTGCGGCGTGATCCTCGGCCGATCCGGCGCCGCCCAGGGCGCGAAGCCATTGCGCCCGGAAGGCACCGGAGCCGAAGATCCCGTGCAGATAGGTGCCGCCCACCCGGCCATCCGGTGAAAGAGCGCCCTCGGGCCGGCCGTCGAGGCTCAGCCAAGGGCGTCGAAGCCCCGCGCCGTCCGTCACCCCCATGTGCATCTCGTAGCCGCTCACCCGCGTTCCGCTGATCGCATCCAGTGCGGCGATCTCCGAGAGCCGCTTGGCCGGACCGATCGCGGTTTCCACATCCAGAAGTCCAAGGCCCTCGGTCTCGCCCGGCGGCCCCTCGATCCCGTCCGGGTCGCGCACCCGGCGCCCCAGCATCTGGAAGCCCGCGCAGATCCCCACCACGCGGCCGCCGCGGCGGATATGGGCGCGCAGGTCGATGTCCCAGCCCTCGGTCCGCAGGGCGTCCAGCGCGGCCCGCGTGGATTTCGAGCCCGGCAGGACCACCGCAGCGGCCTCGGCGGGAAGCGGATGGCCGGGGCGCACCCAGCGCAGGTCCACCCCCGGCTCGGCCGCGAGCGGGTCGAGGTCGTCGGCATTCGCCATCCGCGGCAGTTCGGGCACGGCTATGACGAGGCCGCGGCCCGGGGCCCGCGCCGCATCGAGCGCCAGCGAATCCTCGGCCGGCAGCGCGCGCGCCGCCTCGGACCAACGCAGGAGGCCCAGCACAGGCCATCCGGTCGCCTGCCGGATATCCTCGGCGGCGGGCGCGAAGATCGCGGGATCGCCGCGGAACTTGTTCACGATGACGCCGGCCACCCGTGCCCGCTCGGCCGGGGCCCAGAGCAGATGGTGCCCCAGAACCGCCGCCGTCACGCCGCCCCGCGAGTCGTCGGCCAGCAGCACCGCGGGCAGGTCGGCCGCCGTGGCAAGCCCCATGTTCGAGATGTCCTGCGGCCGCAGGTAGCGCTCGGCCCCGCTGCCCGCGCCCTCGATCAGCACCAGATCGCGCCCCTCGGACAGCCGGTCGAGGCTTTCCACCACGCGCGGCCGCAGGGCCGGCTTCCGCCGCTGGTAGTCGGCGGCCGAGAGCCGGGCATGAACCCGGCCCTGCACCACGACCTGCGCCGTCACATCCGTATCGGGCTTCAGGAGCACCGGGTTCATGTCGGTCACGGGCGCGAGCCCCGATGCGCGGGCCTGCAGGGCCTGCGCCCGCCCGATCTCGCCGCCGTCCACCGTCACGGCCGCATTGTTCGACATGTTCTGCGCCTTGAATGGGGCCACCTTCAGCCCCCGGCGGGCATAGGCGCGGCAAAGGCCCGCGACGAGCAGGCTCTTGCCCACGTCCGAGCCGGTGCCGAGCACCATCAGCCGCCGCGCCCTCATTGCGCGCGCCCCATCGCCCGGGCCCGCCGCACCCCGGCCCTCATCGCGCCAGCGCCAGCAGCGCGTCGAGGTCGAGGGTCGCCTCGAGATGGGCGGCCAGCGCATCGAGCGCCGCCTCGACCTGCGCCGCATGATCGAGCCCCGAGGCTTGGCCCCCCATGGCGCCCAGCCAGTGCGCGCGGAAGCCATCGGCCCCGAAGAGGCCATGGACATAGCTGCCCATCGCCCGCCCGTCGGCCGAGACCGCGCCCTCGGCCCGCCCGTCGAGGCTCAGCCACGGCCGGGCGAGGCCCGCGCCGGTCGTCACCCCCATGTGCATCTCGTAGCCGGTGACGCGGGTGTCGCTGAGGAGGTCGGTGGCCGACAGTGTCAGAAGCCGTTTCGACGGCCCGATGACCGTCTCGACATCGAGAAGGCCGAGGCCCGCCGTCTCGCCCGGAGGCCCCTCGATCCCGTCCGGATCGCACACCCTGTGCCCCAGCATCTGGAAGCCGGCGCAGATCCCCACCACCCGGCCGCCGCGGCGGTGATGGGCGCGGATGTCGGTGTCCCAGCCGTTCGCCCTCAGCTCCTCGAGCGCCTGCCGGGTGGTCTTGGACCCGGGTAGCAGCACCACGTCGGTGCCCTCGGGGATCGGCTCGCCGGGGCGGACCCAGCGCAGCTCCACCCCCGGCTCGGACGAGAGCGGATCCAGATCGTCGAAGTTCGCCACCCGGCTGAGCTGCGGCACCGCCACCCGCAGCCCCGCGCCCTCGCTGCGCAGGGGCCGGGCCAGCGCCAGCGCATCCTCGGCCGGCAGGAGGGTCGCCGCGTCGAACCAGCGCACCACGCCCAGAAGCGGCCAGCCGGTGTGGGCGGTCATCACCTCGCACCCCGGCGCATAGAGCGCGAAGTCGCCGCGGAACTTGTTGACGATATAGCCGCGGATGCGGGCGCGTTCCGTCTCGCTGTGGAGCATCCAGCTGCCGACCACGGCGGCCAGCGCGCCACCCCGGTCGTTGTCGGTCAGGAGCACCACCGGCAGGTCGGCCGCCTCTGCCAGCAGCATGTTGGCGATGTCCGACCGGCGCAGGTGCACCTCGGTCGCCGCCCCCGCGCCCTCGACGATCATCAGGTCGGCCTCGGCCGCCACGCGGGCGAAACTGTCGAGGATGGCCGGCATCATCAGCGGCTTCAGCTCGTGATAATGTTTCGCCGGCCAGTTCCCCAGCGCGCGGCCGCGCAGCACCACCTGCGAGCCGACCAGCGCCTGCGGCTTCAGCAGCACCGGGTTCATGTGGATCGAGGGCGGAACCCCCGCCGCCCGGGCCTGCAGCGCCTGCGCGCGGCCGATCTCGCCGAAATGCGGGCCCTCCGGTCCCGGCGGCAGGTCGCTGTCGGCGGCGACGGCCGCGTTGTTCGACATGTTCTGCGCCTTGAACGGCGCCACCTTCAGCCCCCGGCGGGCATAGGCGCGGCAGAGCCCCGCCACCAGAAGGCTTTTCCCCACGTCCGAGCTGGTGCCCTGGATCATCAGGGCGCGCGCGCGCCGCGGCGGGGGCGGGTCGAGCAGCGGCACGTCGATTTCGGGCAATGGCGGGCAGGTGTCGATACGGATGGTCATGGCGTCTCTGCGGCAATCAGGTGGAAGAAGCGGCCGGTGACAGGGCCCCGGCCGGAGCCCGTCCCGGGCATCGGGCCGCCCTCGGCCTCGGGGCCCGTCAGGCCGGTCGAAGAGGGGGCCTCATGCCCCGCATGGCGGGCGCCCGCGTCATGTCCGGGCCGTGGCGCGGCGATCGGTTGGCCGGGAGGGCGGCTTTCCTGTGGCATCGCCGCGCTGTCCGGCGCCCCTCGGGTCTTGTCCTCCTGCATCCGCACCTTCCCTGTCGGCCGGAGGGCATGCAGAGGCGGCGAGAGCCGGAAACCGGAACCCGTCGCCGGAACACCCCGTCCGGTGAGCTTCATCGTGGCTGGCAGGTCTCCCGGCTTGCGGATCCCGGGCCTGGGGCCCGACGGGCACCCCGCCTTCCCGGCCCCTGCGGGACCAGTGGCTTCGGGGCGCCCTCTCCGTTCACGGTCGCGGGGGCGGCTGCGCCGACGGCCCGCTTGGGGCCGCATCGCATTCCCTTTTCACCCGCTCGAAGGCGGGCACCAGCGTCCAAACGTCGTGCGCCGCGCCCGCATCCGGGTGCGGCGGAAGCGGCCCCGGCAGGGGCCGCCCGGTCAGGCCGAGTGATGCAGCCGGTGGGTGAAAAGCCCCGAACGGGCGAGGCCGCGCAGCGACTTGGCGCCGGCCAGCACCGCCAGATCCGCCAGCGGCTCGATCAGGATCACCAGCATGTAGGCGCTGCCGAAACTTGCGATGGCGGTCAGGTTCTCGGCGCCGAAGCCCTGACCGAGGAAGGCCCAGAAGGCCACCCAGGCCACCACGCCCCCCTGATAGGCGGTCGACAGCGCCAGTGCCTGACGATACTTCAGATCGACATAGGGCGTGTGGGGCGCGATGATCCGGCCGGCCAGCGCCTGCACGGCAAAGAGCGGCACCAGCAGCGTGGTCACGTTCATCCCGTATTGCGGCAGGTCGAAGGGCGCGAAGAACAGCCCCTGGATCAAGAGACCCAACGCCAGCCCGAAGGCCGCCGGCGCCGCGCCGAGGATCAGGAACAGGGTCGAGCCGAGGATCAGGTGAACCTCGGAGACGCCGACCGGATAGTGCGGAAGGATCTCGAAGAAGGCAAAGACCGCCGCCGTGGCAAGGGTGCTGCGCAGGGCGAGCGAGGCGAGGCCCGTGTCGCGCAGGGCCTCCCAGCCGAGCTTCAGCGCGTAGCCGCCCGCGGTCGCCGCGGTAGCATAGCCCACGATGGCCTTGGCTCCGGTCACCAGACCGGGTTCGATATGCATGTCGTCCTCCTGGCCGTCATCCCCGACGGCGTTTGGGGTTGGCCGGTCTCCCGGCAGGGGCGGCGCGGATGCGCCCGACGGCAGGTCTCCTGACTCGCGGGTCGTGGCCGGTCCCCGAACCTTCCCAGCCATGGGCCAGTGGTGTCCGTCGGGGCGGCTTGCCGCTCACAGTTGCGGGGGCAGTCGCGGCCTCGGGTTTCCCCTCACCGCGTTCCCTTTTCATCCCTCGGGCCTTGCGACCCTCGGGAACCGTCGCGCCATGGGGTGACAGACCGGGGGCGCCTCGTCAATGCGCCGACTGCCGCAGGCGCGTTGAGTCATGATATGTTATACTATATCAAATGCCCGACTCGACGCCACAGGAGCCCGCCTTGACCGATACCCGCCTTCCCGTGACCGTGCTCTCCGGCTTCCTCGGAGCCGGCAAGACCACGCTTCTGAACCACATTCTGGCCAACCGCGAGGGGCTGCGCGTGGCCGTCATCGTCAATGACATGTCGGAGGTGAACATCGACGCCGACCTTGTCCGGGCGGGCGGCAGCCTCTCGCGCGGCGAGGAACGGCTGGTGGAGCTGACCAACGGCTGCATCTGCTGCACCCTGCGCGACGACCTGCTGACCGAGGTGCGACGGCTGGCCGAGGAGCGCCGCTTCGACTACCTGCTGATCGAATCCACCGGCGTGTCCGAGCCGCTGCCCGTCGCCGCCACCTTCGAGTTCCGCGACGAGGCGGGCCGGTCGCTCTCGGACATCGCGCGGCTCGACACGATGGTGACGGTGGTCGATGCGGCCAACCTCACCCGCGACTTTTCGGCGCAGGATTTCCTGAAGGACCGTGACGCGGCGGTGGCGGAGGAGGATGAGCGCAGCCTTGTCCAGCTTCTGACCGAGCAGATCGAGTTCGCCGATGTGATCGTGCTGAACAAGGTCTCGAGCGCGACGCCCGAGCAGCTCGCCAGCGCGCGGGCCATCCTGCGGGCGCTGAATGCCGATGCCGCGATCGTCGAGACCGATCACGGCCGCGTCCCGCCGCGCGCCATCGTCGGCACGGGGCGGTTCAGCTTCGAGGCCGCGCACCGCCATCCGACCTGGGTCAAGGAGCTCTACGGCCACGCCGACCATGTGCCCGAGGATGCCGAATACGGCATCACCAGCTTCGTCTGGAGGGCCGAACGGCCGTTCGATCCCACGCGGATCGCCGCGTTCTTCGACACGCCGCTGCCCGGCGTGATCCGCGCCAAGGGCCATTTCTGGATCGCGACGCGCCCCGACTGGGCGGGCGAGTTCTCGGTGGCGGGGCCGATGGTGGAGGTGAAGGGGCTCGGCCTCTGGTGGGCGGCCGTGCCCGAGGCGCACTGGCCGCCCGAGGCGCACGAGCGGATGGCTGCGCGCGTGGCCGGAGAGTTCGGCGACCGGCGGCAGGAGATGGTCTTCATCGGGATGCTCGGGCAGATGAACCGGGCGCGGATCTCGGCCATGCTCGAGCGCTGCCTTGTCCCCGAAACCCGGTTCGCGCCCGAGGCATGGACGGCGCTGGAAGATCCGTTCCCGCGCTGGGGCCGCGCGGCATGAGGCGCAACCTGCGCACGGCGCTGCGCACCCGGGTCCGCGAGCATCCGATGCTGGCCCATGACCGCCTGCCGCCCGCGGCCCGGATCTGGGTGACGCAGGCGGTGCTGCCCTGGTCGGCGGCCTCGGTGCGGCGGATCTGGTCGCGCGCGCTGGCCCGCTCGGGCAGCGAGGCGGCAGC
>NZ_MABH01000227.1 GCF_001720585.1 Cereibacter johrii
CGCGGCAGGGGCCGAAGCGCGCGCGGTCGGGCGGTCGGGCGGTCGGGCTCAGGCCGCGGGGCGCGAGCGCAGGAACAGGTAGAGCGGCAGGCCGCAGGACACGCCGATCAGGAAGGTGGCGGGGATGGCCACCAGCGCGAGCCAGTCCTTTCGCGAGACGCTCTCGGCCAGCACCCAGACGGTGAGGGTGACGGCGGCGATGGTCAGGTCCCAGACGAGGCCCGTGGTCGAGGCATTCACATACCAGGCATCGATCAGGCCGCCGAACCCTTCGCCCGTCGTCACCATGTAGCGGACGAAGTGATACATCGGATGGGTGGCGCCCCAGAGGGCCAGGGCGAGGAAGACGAGGCGCAGGGGGGACATGTCAGAAGGCTCCTCCGACGGCGACGCCCACATTGCCGATGCCCGTGCCCACCGAGGCGCCGTAGGGGGACACACCGACGCGGGTCGCCCCCACCCGCGTCGACATGCGCGGATGGACGCTGACGCCGCCCGGCCCGACCCCCACGCCCATCCCGAGATGCGGCGCGTTCGGATCGCTGCAGGCGGCCAGCAGGGCGAACAGGACGAGCGCCCGGATCATCGCGATCAGTTGCTCCGGATGCCGATTTCGGCGGTGCCGCCGATGGAAAGGCCCGGCGGGACCGTCACCGGCTGATCGGTGCCGGGGCGGAGCGGCGGGCCGTCGACGCCGCATCCGGCAAGGGCCAGAAGACCGAGGATCAGCGGAACTTTCATGCGGCATCTCCCAGAAGCTCTTTCCAGCGCGCGGCCTGCGCGCGGACATTGTCGGGTGCGGTGCCGCCGTAGGAGGTGCGGCTGCGCACGGAATTCTCGACGCCGAGGACGGCGAACACATCCTCGCGGATGCCCGGATGCACCTCCTGCATCTCGGCGAGCGAGAGATCGGGCAGGTCGCAGCCCCGCGCCTCGGCACGGGCCACGAGCGTGCCCGTCACATGATGGGCGTCACGGAACGGCAGGTTCAGCTCACGCACCAGCCAGTCGGCGAGATCGGTCGCCGTCGAGAAGCCCGAGGCCGCGGCGGCGGCGAGACTTTCGCGGTTGGCCTGCATGTCGCCCACCATGCCGGTCATGGCGGCAAGCCCCAGCATCAGCGTGTCGGCCGCGTCGAAGACCTGCTCCTTGTCTTCCTGCATGTCCTTGGAATAGGTCAGCGGCAGGCCCTTCATCACGGTGAAGAGCGCGACGGCCGCACCCAGCACCCGGCCCATCTTGGCCCGCAGCAGTTCCGCCGCATCGGGGTTCTTCTTCTGCGGCATGATCGACGAGCCGGTGGTCCAGCGGTCCGACAGGCGCACGAAGCGGAACTGGGCCGAGGACCAGATCACGAGCTCTTCCGCGAAGCGCGACAGGTGCAGGGCGCAGATCGCCGAGGCCGACAGGAACTCGAGCGCGAAGTCGCGGTCCGAGACCGAATCGAGGCTGTTGGCGGTGGGCCGGTCGAAGCCGAGCGCCGCCGCCGTCATGTGCCGGTCGATGGGAAAGCCCGTGCCGGCCAGCGCCGCCGCGCCCAGGGGGCATTCGTTCATCCGGGCGCGGGCATCCACGAAGCGCGAACGGTCGCGGGCCAGCATCTCGACATAGGCCAGCATGTGATGGCCCCAGGTGACGGGCTGCGCGGTCTGCAGATGCGTGAAGCCCGGCATCACCCAGTCGGCCCCCGCCTCGGCCTGCGCGAGGAAGGCCCGCATCAGCGCCTCGATCCCCGAAATGGCCGCATCGCACTGGTCGCGGACCCACAGACGGAAATCGACCGCCACCTGATCGTTGCGCGAGCGTGCCGTGTGCAGCCGCCCCGCGGGCTCGCCGATCAGCTCCTTCAGGCGGGCCTCCACATTCATGTGGATGTCCTCGAGCTCGACCCGGAAGGGGAAGCCGCCGGCCTCGATCTCTGACAAAACGGTGAGAAGGCCTTCCCCGATGGCCTCGGCATCCCTAGAAGTCAGGATGCCCTGCGCCGCGAGCATCGCGGCATGGGCCCGCGAGCCGCGGATATCCTGCGCGTAGAGCCGCTTGTCGAACCCGATCGAGGCATTGATCGCCTGCATGATCGCGTCGGGGCCCGCGGCGAAGCGGCCGCCCCACATGGCGTTGGCGGCGGAGGAGGGATCGGGCGCGTCGGACATGGGAAGCCTTCGGGAGGTGGAATGCTGCGTCTGCTGTTTGCCGTGATCTACACGGCCTTGACCTTCGGTGCAAACGGCGTGGCGGCGGCCCCGGCCGATGCCGAGGCCCTTCTGGCGGGCGACATGAAGAAGCTCGTGATCCATGCCGAGCCGAAGCCGCTGCCCGAGGTCACCCTCGCCGGTCTCGACGACGGTGCCGCGTCGCTCTCCGACTGGCGCGGGCGCTGGGTGGTGGCGAACTTCTGGGCCACCTGGTGCGCGCCCTGCCGCGAAGAGATGCCGACGCTCGACCGGCTCGCGGCCGAGATGGGGGGGCCGCAGTTCGCGGTGGTGACGGTCGCCACCGGGCGCAATGCCGTGCCAGCGATCCGCAAGTTCTTCGACGAGGCCGGGGTGACGCACCTGCCCGCGCTGCGCGATCCGAAATCGGCGCTCGCCCGGCAGATCGGGGTGATGGGACTGCCGGTGACGCTGGTCATCGACCCCGAGGGCCGCGAGGTGGCGCGGCTGATCGGCGACGCCGACTGGGACTCGCCCGAAGCCATGGCCGTGCTGCGCGCGATGATGGACTAGGCGCCGTCCCGGCACGGCAGGCGCCTTCCGGTCCGCGCAGAGGGCGGTCCTCCCTCGAGTGCCCTGCCTTCGGGGCTGGAACCGGTCCCCGGTGCCTCTGCCATCCGCCGCCTGTCCGAACGCCGCGGGTCCGCGGGCCTGGCCGCCCTTTCGTCGGCGCGGGGCGCACCGCGCGCTGACGGACCCGCGCCTTCACCTGCTCTCTTGTCTCGGCGCCCCGGAGATGGGCATTCTGGCCCTGTTTCCGCGTGTGAGGGTGCAGTCGAGGGCGTCAGCCGATCCGGGCCGGATGTTGCACCGCCATGCGGTCCGTCGCCGGCCTGCGGCCTGTGCATGGCGCAGGAGAGGCAACCCCCGGGCGGAGCAGAGAGGCAGGCGGTCCGCCTGCCCGGGCGCAAGCGAGACGCCGGAGGCAAGGCCCCGGCCGGGACAGGAAGGAAGACGCGCATGAGCATATTGGACGAGTTCAAGTCCTTCATCGCGAAGGGCAATGTGATGGACATGGCCGTCGGCATCATCATCGGCGCGGCCTTCACCGGCATCGTCTCGAGCCTGGTGGCCGATCTCATCAACCCGATCATCGGCCTCATCACCGGGGGCATCGACTTCTCGAACCTGTTCGTGAACCTGGGCGACGGCGACTATGCGAGCCTCGCGGCCGCGCGCGACGCGGGCGCTCCGGTCTTTGCCTATGGCTCGTTCATCACCGCGGTCATCAATTTCCTCATCATCGCCTGGGTCGTGTTCCTGCTGGTGAAGATCGTGAACCGGGTGAAGGACGCGGCCATCCGCAAGAGCGCCAAGGAGGCCGAAGCGGCGCCCGCGGGCCCGACGCAGGAGCAACTGCTGGCCGAGATCCGCGACCTGCTGAAACGCAGCGCCGCCTGAGCGGCAGGAAAGCCGGGGGTGACGGTCGCGCCCACCGGTCGAGCGCGGTGCCATGATCCTGGGTCACCCATGGCCGACAGGGCCCGGAGGCGCGGGCACCGGATCGGCCGTATCGGAGCCCTGCGCCGGCATCTGTGGGGGCGGCCCGACCATGCCGTCCGGGAAGGTTCCCTGCGGCGCTTGCGGTCGAAAGGCGGCTCTGGATCCTTGTGACCTTCAGGCCGGAGGGGCCGAGAAGCCGGGGGCGGAGCGCCGGGGACGGCGCTCCGGAAGGGCTCACATCTTCAGGGCCAGTTGCGGCGAGAGCACGTCGATCTCGAGCGCCCGGCCCACAGCGTAGTAGGTCAGGTGGCCGGCGTGGGTGTTGAGGCCCGCCAGAAGATGCGGGTCCTCCTCGCAGGCGCGCTTCCAGCCCTTGTCCGCGAGGGCGAGGAGGAAGGGCATGGTGGCGTTGCCGAGGGCCAGCGTCGAGGTGCGGGCGACGGCTCCCGGCATGTTGGCCACGCAGTAGTGCATCACCCCGTCCACCTCGTAGATCGGATCCTGATGCGTCGTCGGCCGCGAGGTCTCGAAGCAGCCGCCCTGGTCGATCGCCACATCCACGATGGCCGCCCCCGGCTTCATCGTGCCGAGCTGCGCGCGGCTCACGAGCTTCGGGGCCGCCGCGCCGGGGATGAGCACCGCCCCGATCACGAGATCGGCCGCCGTCACCAGTTCGGCCGTGGTGCCGCTCGAGGCGTAGGCGGTGCGGAAGAGCGTGCCGAAGGCCTCGTCGAGCGCCCGGAGCCGGGGCAGCGAGCGGTCGAGCACGGTCACATCCGCCCCCATTCCGGCCGCGATCCGCGCGGCATGGGTACCGACCACGCCGCCGCCGATTACCACGACCTTCGCGGGCCCCACGCCGGGCACGCCGCCCAGAAGCACGCCGCGCCCGCCGTTGGCCTTCTGCAGCGTCCAGGCGCCGACCTGCGGCGCGAGCCGCCCCGCCACCTCGGACATGGGCGCGAGCAGCGGCAGGCCGCCCCGGCCATCCGTCACCGTCTCGTAGGCGATGGCAGTCACGCCAGAGGCCATCAGGTCGCGCGTCTGCTCGGGGTCGGGCGCCAGATGGAGATAGGTGAAGAGAAGCTGGCCCTCGCGGAGCCGGCGGCGCTCGACCGGCTGCGGCTCCTTCACCTTCACGATCAGCTCCGCCTCGGCGAAGAGCTGTTCGGCGGTATCGACGAGGCGCGCGCCGGCGGCGCGGTAATCCTCGTCGGAAAATCCTGCGCCGGCGCCGGCCCCGGCCTCGACGAGCACCTCGTGCCCGTGACTTGCGGCCTCACGCGCGGCATGGGGCGTGAGGCCCACGCGGAATTCCTGCGGCTTGATCTCCTTCGGGCAACCGATCCTCATCGCTTTCCTCCCTGTGCGATTTTCTCTCAGGATGCACCCGGAGCACGGGCGGTGCTTTGAAAAGGTGCGTGACGACGCCGGGGCAGGGCGGTAGGTTCTTTCGCAGACCGCCCCTTGAGCCGAAGAAGATTGCATCCGAATGGAACTTGACGCGACAGACC
Source organism: Cereibacter johrii (assembly GCF_001720585.1). GTDB lineage: Bacteria > Pseudomonadota > Alphaproteobacteria > Rhodobacterales > Rhodobacteraceae > Cereibacter_A > Cereibacter_A johrii. The sequence continues at coordinate 5,171 of NZ_MABH01000227.1, forward strand.
GCCGAATCCTGACCGTCCTGCAGAAGCAGGGCCGCATCACCAATGCGGACCTGTCCGAGCGGGTGAACCTCTCGCCCTCGGCCTGCCACCGGCGGGTGCAGCGGCTGGAGGAGGAGGGCTATATCGCGGGCTATGTGGCGCTGCTCGACGCCCGCAAGCTCGCGCGGCCGACCACGGTCTTCGTCGAGATCACGCTGCAGGGGCAGGCCGACGATCTGCTCGACCGGTTCGAGCGCGAGGTGGCGCGCGTGCCCGACATCCTCGAATGTCACCTGATGGCGGGGACGGCGGACTATCTGCTGAAGATCGTGGCGCAGGATACCGAGGATTTCGCGCGCATCCACCGCCAGTATCTGTCGCGGCTGCCGGGTGTGGCGCAGATGCATTCGAGCTTCGCGCTGCGCACCGTGTTCAAGACGACGGCGATCCCGGTCTGAGACGGTCCCGCGCCGCGGACGGCGCGGGCGGAGCGGATCAGCGGCGCTGGAAGCGCAGGAAGGTGAAGAGGCCGCCGGGGCTCATCGGGGTCTGCTCGACCACCTCGAGGCGCGGATCGGCCGTCACGCGCTCGATCGCGAAGTCGGAATGCCAGCCCAGCGTGTTCTCGAACCGCGCCAGCGCCTTCTCGACGGCGGCGAGCGGGCCCTTGTCGCGCGCGAAATGGTTCACGATCACCACCTCGCCGCCCTTGCGGCAGACGCGCGCCATCTCCGAGACCACGCGCTCGGGTTCGGGGACGACCGAGACGAGGAACATGGCCACGACCGTGTCGAAGGTCTCGTCGGGGAAGTCGAGCTCGCGCGCATCCATCTGGCGCAGCTCCTTGACCGGCTCGAGGCCCATCTCCTCGACCTTCTCGCGGGCTCGGGCCAGCATCTCGTGCGAGAAGTCGATCCCCGTCACGGCCACGCGGTGGCTGTAGAGCGGCAGCGACAGGCCCGTGCCCACGCCCACCTCGAGCACGCGGCCGCCGCGGGCGTTCACATGGGCCGCCGTGCGGCGCCGCGGGCTCTCGCTCACCTTGCCGAAGCTGAAGTCATAGATCGGCGCCCAGCGTTTGTAGCTCCGGCTTACCGCGTCAAGTTCCATCCGTCCGTCCCTCTTCCGTTGTCTCAGGAGCGCCAGCGGCGCAGGTAGGTCACGATCGCGGCGCCGGTCACCACCAGATAGACCAGCCCGACCAGCACCATCAGCAGCCAGAAGCGCGTGACGAGCAGGCCGATCACGATGACCGTGCCGATCAGCACGAAGATCGCCTTGTCGCGCGGGATGCGCATCGACTTGGGCGAGATGGTGGGAATGCGGCTCGTCATCATGAGGCCCACCAGCGCGAGATAGATGCCGTAGGCCACGGGGAAGTCGCGGGCGTCGATCAGGCCCTGCAGCGACATGAAGACCGGGAGCAGCGCCAGAAGCGCGCCGCCCGGAGCGGGAACGCCCGTGAAATGCGGCTTGGTGCCGGGCGGCAGGGGCGTGTCGCGGTTGATGTTGAAGCGCGCAAGCCGCAGGCAGCCGCAGATCGTGTAGACGAGGACGAAGATCCAGCTCGTGGAATAGGTGCCCGCCAGCGCATATTGGAAGACGAGAAGTCCGGGCGTCACGCCGAAGTTCAGGAAATCCGACAGCGAGTCGAGCTCGGCCCCGAAGCTCGACTGCGCATTGAGACGCCGGGCGATCAGCCCGTCCAGCCCGTCGATGGCGGCGGCGAAGACGATCAGCATCGCGGCCAGATCGAAGCGGCCCACCATGATGAAGCGGATCGCCGTGAGCCCCGCGCAGAGCCCGGTGATCGTCACCAGGTTCGGCAGCAGCATCAGGATCGGCAGGGTCCGGTCGTCGCGCCGCAGCATGGCTCAGCGCGCCGCGCCGGTGCGGCGCGCCTCCGGGCTGGTGAGGTCGGCAAGCACGGTCTCGCCCGAGGTCATGACCTGACCGAGGCAGACGAGCGGCTGCACGCCCTCGGGCAGGTAGACGTCGAGCCGCGAGCCGAAGCGGATCATCCCGAACCGCTCGCCCGTCAGCAGCGGCGTGCCCTCGCGCACCTCGCAGAGGATCCGGCGCGCGACGAGGCCCGCGATCTGGACGACGGCGATCTGCCGGCCGTCGGCGAGACGGATCGCCAGCGCATTGCGCTCGTTGTCCTCGCTTGCCTTGTCGAGCGAGGCGTTCAGGAACTTGCCCGGACGATAGGCGACGGCCGTCACCGTGCCGCCGATGGGCGCGCGGTTCACATGGCAGTCGAAGACGCTCATGAAGACCGAGACGCGGGTCATGGGCGTGGGGCCCATGCCGAGCTCGGCCGGCGGCACGGCAGGCTCGATCAGCGACACGACACCGTCGGCCGGGCTCACGATCAGCCCCTCGCGCGTCGGCGTGACGCGGACCGGGTCGCGGAAGAAGTAGTAGCACCAGACCGTGAGGCCCACGCCGATCCAGCCGAGCGGCTCCCAGATCAGGAACAGCACGAGCGTGACGGCTGCGAAGATGGCGACGAACTTGGTGCCCTCGCGGTGCATCGGCTTGATGAAGGTCGAGAGCAGGTCAATCGCCATGGAGGAGGTGCCTTCTGACTTGGGGCTTGGTCTTGCGATAGGTACGGTCGTCGGTCGGGGCAGGGGCCCCGGGGGTCGGGCCAGACAGGCCGCGCGACGCGGGCCCTGTCAAGGTTAACGCGGATAAAACCATCCGGCTCCCGCATTGCAACCCTTGGTGGCGATGCTCCGCCGCGCGCCTGTGCCGCACCCGAAAGAAAAACCCCCGACACTTGCGCGACGGGGGTCCGATGGCGGCGAGCCCGAGGGCCCGCCCAGCTTCGCGCTGACGTCTCAGAGAGCGCCTTCGCGCTGCGCCTTCTTGCGCGCGAGCTTGCGCGCACGGCGGACCGCTTCGGCTTGCTCACGGGCGCGCTTGACGGAGGGTTTCTCGAAATGCTGCTTGAGCTTCATTTCGCGGAACACGCCTTCGCGCTGGAGCTTTTTCTTGAGGGCCCGGAGGGCCTGTTCGACGTTGTTGTCGCGGACGCTGACCTGCATGTGGTTGTCACCACCTTCCTAGGTTAGAGTTGCAAGAGTAGCAGGTCGGGCGCCTATAACAGAGACGGGTGGGGCTGTCCACCTCCCGCGGCCCCGGTCCGGGCAGGCGGGACACTGGACGCACTGGACAAGCGGACCAGTTCTCCGTCAGCAGGGGCGGACAGGAGATCCTCCCGCGCGCAGGGAACCGGAAAGGAAACGCCATGGATACACGCGACGGAAACGAGAAGACCCGCGACGCCATCCTCGACGCGGCGGTGATGCATGTGCCCTTCGACGGCTGGTCGGAAACCACGCTGCGGGCCGCGATCCGCGATTCGGGCGTGGCGCCGGGGCTGGCGCGCGCGCTCTTTCCGCGCGGCGGGGTGGATCTCGCGCTGGCCTACCACCGGCGCGGCGACGAGCGGATGCTCGAGAAGGCGGCGGCCGCGGATCTGGGAGCCCTGCGCTATTCCGAGCGGGTGGCGGCGCTGATCCGCTTCCGGCTCGAGGCGGTCGAGGACAAGGAACTGGTCCGGCGCGGCTCGACCCTCTTCAGCCTGCCGCAGCATGCGGGTGACGGGGCGCGCGCGCTCTGGGGCACCGCCGACCGGATCTGGACGGCTCTGGGCGACAGCTCGCGCGACCTGAACTGGTACACGAAGCGGGCGACGCTCTCGGCGGTCTATGCGGCGACCGTGCTCTACTGGCTGGGCGACGATACGCCCGGACATTATGCCACCTGGGAATTCCTCGACCGCCGCATCGCCGACGTGCTGCGCTTCGAGAAGATGAAGACCGAGGCGCAGCGCAACCCGCTCCTGCGCGCCGTGACGGCAGGACCGCGGATGGTGATGCGCCGTGTCCATGCCCCCGCTCCCCCGGCCGATGTGCCGGGCCGGTCGAACCGCTTCTGAGGACAGACCCGGACGCGCCTCCGGCGGCCGCCCGGAGGCGCGGGCGCCCCGGGATGCGGCCTCAGCCGCCAGACAGCTCCGGGCCGGATCGCCGCCGGTCCTGCCCCCCAATCGAGGAGATCCGCGTGAGCCTGCCCGAGACGATGCGTGCCATCGAGATCAGCCGACCCGGAGGGCCTGAGGTCCTGCGCCCCGCCACGGTGCCGGTCCCGGTGCCCGGCCACGGCCAGATCCTGATCCGCGTGGCCTATGCCGGGGTCAACCGACCCGATGCACTGCAGCGCGCGGGTGCCTATGCGCCTCCGCCCGGGGCCTCGCCGCTGCCGGGGCTCGAGGCCTCGGGCACGGTCGCGGCGGTGGGTCCGGGCGTCACCCGCTGGCGGGTGGGCGAGGAGGTCTGCGCCCTGCTGCCGGGCGGCGGCTATGCCGACTATGCGGTGACCCCGGCCGACCACGCGCTGCCGGTGCCGTCGGGGCTGACCCTGCGCGAGGCCGCCTGCCTGCCCGAGACCTGCTTCACCGTCTGGTCGAACGTGGCGCTCCGCGGCGGACTGCGCGCGGGCGAGCGCTTCCTCGTCCATGGCGGCTCGTCGGGGATCGGCACCACCGCGATCCAGCTGGCCGCGGCCTTGGGCGCCCGCGTCTTCGCCACCGCCGGCTCCGAGGAGAAATGCGCGGCCTGCCGGGCGCTCGGGGCGGAACGGGCGATCAACTACCGCGAGGAGGATTTCGTGGCCGTGCTCAAGGCCGAGGGCGGCGCGGACCTGATCCTCGACATGGTGGGCGGCAGCTACCTGCCGCGCAACGTCAAGGCGCTTGCGACCGAGGGGCGGCTGGTGCAGATCGCCTTCCTCGAGGGCACGAAGGTGGAGCTGAACTTCGCCGAGGTGATGATGCGCCGGCTGACGATCACTGGCTCCACGCTCCGGCCGCAGAGCGATCTGGCCAAGGCCCGCTATGCCCGCGACATCGAGACGCAGGTCTGGCCGCTGGTCGCGCGCGGCGCGCTGCGCCCGGTGATGGACAGCGAATTCCCGCTCGAGCAGGCCGCCGAGGCGCATGCCCGCATGGAAGGCTCGTCCCACATCGGCAAGATCGTCCTGAAACTCTGAACCGGACCGGCCCGGGGGAGCCGGAGGCGGGGGCATCGAACCCCCGCCTCCGGCGCTGCCGCCCGCCAGCCTTCTCCCCGCTGCCCCCGGGTGCCCGCCATCCCCGGCGGCTCCACAAGGCCAGCCCTCAGCAGCCTCCCGGCGCCCTCCCGGCATCCGCCCGCAGCGCGGCGTCGAACGCCCGGCCTCACCCTTCTCCCATTCACTCTGCCCAAATATCCCGGGGGTCCGGGGGCAGCGCCCCCGGCCTTCCTCCGCCACGAAAACGACCGCCTAGGGCCGGTCCATCTTCGCGAGCGGCAGCGGGCAATCCTGCCGCGCATCGGGCGCGCAGGGGCGGAAATCCAGATCCTTCGTCAGGCAGATCCGCACCTCCTGCACATGGCCCGCCTCGCAGGCCACGGTGATGCCCTCGGGAGCGAGGCCCGGATTGGCCTCGGTGAAGGCCTCTTCGAGCACGCGGGGCGGCAGCGAGATGTCCTCGGACAGGCGCCGGAGCGGCTCGGGGACCGCGACGCGCTCCACCGCCCGGCGCATCAGCGCGAAATAATCCGTGGCCGGCAGGCCTGCGCAGCGGCCGTGCTTCTTCCACTGGTGCCAGGCGAGCCCCGGCGCGATCAGATCCGCCATGCCGGCCGTCTCGCGCCGCGACGGATCGCGCTCGGTCGTCAGGCAGAAGGCGGGCCAGCCCTGCTCGCGCTGCGGCCAGAGCCCGTGGAGCACGAAGCCGCGGCCCCAGGTGCATTCCTCGGCCCCGCGCGCCTCGCCCTCGAGCGCGCACCAGGTGGGCTCCCAGCTCAGCGCAAGGATGTAATGCGTGAAATCCCCCGCCCGGTCGTGGTCGGCCAGTGCGGGAGCCGCAGCCAGCGCAAGCGTGAAGGCCAGCAGACGCATTTTCACTTCCCCTCGCGGTGGAACGGCATTATATGCCAGCGTGAACTTCCCGAAAACGAGAAGACGCGGCCCGGCCGCAGCCGTTTTCCCGGCATGGTGAAGATTTGCAGAGGATCGTCCGATGAACAAGCCGCTGATGTCCAAGGCCACCGCCGTCTGGCTGATCGACAACACCACCCTCTCGTTCCGCCAGATCGCCGATTTCTGCGGAATGCACGAGCTCGAAGTGCAGGGCATCGCCGATGGTGACGTGGCGACCGGCGTGAAGGGGTTCGATCCCGTCGCCAACAACCAGCTCGACGGGATCGAGATCGAGAAGGGTCAGCGCGACCCGCTCTACAGGATGAAGCTCAAGTTCAACCCCGCCGCCGTCGGCGAGGAGAAGCGCCGCGGCCCGCGCTACACGCCGCTCTCCAAGCGGCAGGACCGGCCGGCGGCGATCCTGTGGCTGGTGAAGTTCCACCCCGAATTGTCCGACGGCGCCATCGCCAAGCTCGTGGGCACCACCAAGCCCACCATCCAGTCGATCCGCGAGCGCACCCACTGGAACATCGGCTCGATCCAGCCGATCGATCCGGTCGCCCTCGGCCTCTGCCGCCAGACCGAGCTCGACGCGGCCGTGCAGCAGGCGGCCCGCCGCAAGGCCGCCGAAGGCGTGGTGATGAGCGACGACGAGCGGCGCAAGCTCGTCTCCACCGAACAGTCGCTCTCGATGCCGGACGAGCCGCGGATGCCCTCGGGCCTCGCGGGTCTCGAGCAGTTCGGCCGCAGCGACGAGGAAAAGCGTCCCGCCGATTTCTCGGATGCCGATTCCTTCTTCAATCTGCCGCACGGCGACGATGCGGACGAGGAAGAAGACGAGGATCCGACCCGCTGATCGGCAGTCTGCCGCTCATTCTGCGGCGCAGCGTGTTTTCGCATTGATGGGGGCGCTTCGATGAGCGACCACGGGAACAACCGCCTTTGGGCGGTTGTTCCCGTTTGAGCCGCTTCGTTTGATGTAGCCATTTCCCACCCGGCAGGGGGCTCCGCCACTTCTGGTCGCGTAGCCGCCCCCAATGCAGGACCGACCATGCCGCCCACTTCTTCCCGGAGTTCCACCACGCGCATCAACGGCGTGGACGTGACCCGCTCGCTCGCGATCATGCTGGCCATGCTGAGCCACACGCTGATCCAGTTCGACATCTTCGAGGCCTGGCACGGCCCGACAGCCACCTTCACCCGCTTCGCGATCCAGACGGCGCCCGTGACCTTCATCTGCCTGTTCGGCGCGATGCTCGAGATCGTCTACGCGCCGCGCTTCGCCGCGGGTGGGGCCGAGGCCGCCACCCGGCAGCTCTGGACGCGGGCACTGCAATGCTACCTGCTGTATGCGCTGACGGTGATCGCGCTGCATGTCTCGGGCGGGCAGTCGCTTGGCTACACGATCCGCTGCCTCCTGATGCTGGGCGTGACGCCCTATGCGGACATCCTGAAGTTCTACGCCTTGGCCCTTCTCGCCGCGCCCTTGCTCCTGCGGATGCGGCTCCGCCACGGGCTCGGAGCGGTGCTTCTCTTTGCGGTGGCGGTGCCGGCCGCCCATCCGCTGCTGGCCCAGCTGCCGGAGCCGCCGTTGCTCTTCGGGCGCGACTACCTCCTGAAGCCCGCGAGCTTCCTCTACGGCGGCACCAGCGAGGCGGGCGGCCCGTCGGTGCTGCACGGTCTCGCGCTGGTCGCGGCGGGCATGATCCTCGGGCGCGGCGTGCGGCTCCTCCTGTCCGCGGAGCCCGCCGAGCGGCGGCGCGGCGGGCTCGTGCTCGGGCTGATGCTGGCCACGACCGCCGGGGCCTCGGCGGCGATGTGGAATTGGCAGGCGCCCTACGAGACCGTCGTGGCGATCGCCGACATGAGCCTGCGCAACGACAACCATCCGATCTATGCCGCCATCGGCCTCACGGCCACGCTGCTCGAGGTGCTGCTGGCGGTGCTGCTCTTCGACCGGCTGGGGCGACGGTGGGGCAAGCCCGTTCTGTTCCTCGGGCGCACCAGTCTCTTCACCTTCTCCTTCGGCAACATCCTGCTCTATCTCGCGCCCGAGCGGCTGCCCGCGGTGGGAGACGGCCTGCCGCTCGCGCTTGTCTTCTTCGCGATCATGCTCGGGCAGAGCTGGCTCTTCCTGCGGCTGATGACCCCGGTCTCGCCCGAGGCGAGCCGGGTCTGGACGCGCATCGCGACGGGTTTCCAGCGCCTCGTGCGGGGGATGCAGCGCCCCGTGGACCGGACCGTCTCGCGGCTCGTGCCCGCAAACGGATGACCCTCGCCCGAGAGCGGCGGGGGATCCGACAGGGCCGGGGGCCGCGCGGTTCGGGGCAGAGACGGTCCGTAGCCGGCCCCTCAGAACCGCCGGCGGGCGCGGAGAGCGGCACCGATGGTGCCGTCGTCGAGATAGTCGAGCTCGCCGCCGATGGGCACGCCCTGCGCCAGCGACGTGACCTGCACGCCCGAAGGCTCGAGCACGTCGGCGATGTAATGGGCGGTCGTCTGGCCGTCCACCGTGGCATTGAGCGCGAGGATCACCTCGGAGATACCCTCCTCGCGCACCCGCTCGGCGAGGCGGGGGATGCGCAGCTCCTCGGGGCCCACCGAATCCAGCGCCGAGAGCACACCGCCCAGCACATGATAGCGGCCGCGGAAGGCCCCCGCGCGCTCGAGCGCCCAGAGGTCGGCCACATCTTCCACCACGCAGAGCTCGCCCGTGGCGCGGCGCTCGTCGCGGCAGATCCCGCAGAGATCGGCATTCGTGATATTGCCGCAGCGCACGCAGTCGCGCGCGCTGGTCGCGACCTCGGCCATGGCCTGTGCCAGAGGGGCCATGACGGCCCCCCGCTTCTTCAGCATCAGCAGCACCGCCCGGCGGGCGGAGCGGGGCCCGAGCCCCGGCAGCCGCGCCATCAGCTCGATCAGACGCTCGATGTCGCCGGGGGCTTCGGCCATGTCAGAAGGGCAGCTTCATGCCCGGCGGCAGGCCGAGGCCTTCCGTCAGCTTGCCCATCTCTTCCTTGGCCCGTTCCGAGGCCTTGGACTGGGCATCCTTGATCGCGGCGAGGATCAGATCCTCGACCACTTCCTTTTCCGAGGCGACGAAGATCGACGGGTCGATCTCGAGGCCGGTCAGCTCGCCCTTCGCGGTCGCCGTGGCGCGCACGAGACCCGCGCCCGATTCGCCCACGACCGTCATGCTGCCCAGGTCTTCCTGCAGCTGCGCCATCTTCTCCTGGAATCCCTGCGCGGCCTTCATCATCTTGGCCATGTCGCCAAGACCGCCCAAACCCTTCAGCATTCGTTGCTCCTCTCAATTGTCCTCGAACGGGTCCCACTCGTCCTCGACCTCGGGCAGAGCCTCGGCCGCGGCCTGTTCCTCGAGCTTGCGGATCTCGGCGATCCGCGCGCCCGGGAAGGCGGCCATCACCGCCTGGACGAGCGGGTTTTCCAGTGCGCGCGCCTCTTCTTCAAGGCGCCCCTTGTCGCGCTCTTCGGCAAGTGTCGGCGCCCCGCCGCCCGAGACGACCGAGATGCCCCAGCGCCCGCCGGTCCAGCCCTGCAGCCGCTGCGACAGCCGGGCGGCAAGGTCGGGGGCGGCGTCGGGCGCGGGTTCGAACTCGATCCGGCCCGGGGCGAAGCGGACGAGCCGCACGCCGGTCTCGACCTCGTAAAGCAGCTTCATGTCGCGCTTCTGCCGGATCAGCTCGACCATCTGCTCGAAGCTCTGGCAGGGGAAGGCGCCCGGGGCGAGCGCCACGGCCGTGGCGGCGCCCGAGGGCTGCGG
>NZ_MABH01000228.1 GCF_001720585.1 Cereibacter johrii
TTCACCGCCTTGTACAGCGCCAGCGCGGCAAGCACGCCCCAGCCGCCGGCCGCGAAGGCCCCCGGCACCGGCTGCGCCGCCGTCACCACCACCGCGAGGCCGCCGAGCGCCACGAAGCCCATGACACCCACGTTGAAGAGGCCCGCATAGCCCCACTGCATGTTCACGCCGAGCGCCATGATCGCCGAGATCAGCGCCATGTTCAGGATGCCGAGCGCCGAGTTCCAGCTCTGCAGGACGCCCGTCCCCACGAAGAGCAGCGCCACGAAGGCGAAGAGGAGGAGGGTGCGGTTCATACCGATTTCCCCTTGAAGAGCCCGGTGGGCATGAACAGCAGGACGATGATGAGGATCGTGAAGCTCACAGCGAACTTGTAGTCGGTGGACATGAGCTGCACGAGCCCGTCGGGGGCGAGCGCGTCCGGCAGAAGGTAGGTCGCGACCTTCTTCCAGGCATAGGTCACCGTCACTTCCGAGAAGGCGATGACGAAGCCGCCCGCGATGGCGCCGAGCGGGCTGCCGAGTCCGCCCACGATGGCCGAGGCGAAGATCGGCAGGAGGAGCTGGAAGTAGGTGAAGGCCTTGAAGCTCTTGTCGAGCCCGTAGAGCACGCCCGCCGTGGTGGCCAGCGCCGCGGCCAGGATCCAGGTCACGGCCACCACCCGCTCGGGGTTGATGCCGGACAGCAGCGCCAGATCCTCATTGTCCGAGAAGGCGCGCATCGACTTGCCGGTGCGGGTGCGGTTCAGGAACCAGAAGAGCGCCGCCACCACGATCAGCGCCGTCACCACCGTGATCGCCTGCGTGGTCTTGATGGCGAGCCCTTCGTCGAGCCCGGTCATCTTGCGGAAATCGCCCGCGGTGATCAGGAACCGCTCGCCGTCGGCAAAGCCGATCTCCTCGACGCCGATGATGAAGCGCACGACCCCGTTCATCACGAACATGACGCCCAGCGAGACGATGACGAGGATGGTCGGCGCCGCCTTCTGCCGCCGGTAGAAGCGGTAGACCGCGCGGTCGGTCGCCAGCACCAGCGCCGCCGTCACCGCGATGCCCAGGGGCAGGGCGAGAAGCGCGGTGGGCAGCGGCCCCCCGGTGACCCCCGCCGCCTGCAGCCCCCAGGTGCCGAGGATCGTCACCATCGTGCCGAAGGCCATCGTGTCGCCATGGGCGAAGTTCGAAAAGCGCAGGATCCCGTAGATCAGCGTGACGCCGAGCGCCCCCAGCGCCAGCTGCGCCCCGTAGGCGAGACCCGGCACGAAGACGAAATTGAGGAAAGCCACAAGGGCGTTCAGGATATCCATCTCTCAACCCCCGAGGAAGGAACGGCGCACCTCGGGGTCGGCCATCAGCGCGGGCCCCGTGTCGGTGAAGCGGTTGGCGCCCTGCACGAGGACATAGCCCTTGTCGGCGATCATCAGGGCCTGCCGGGCATTCTGCTCGACCATCAGGATCGAGATGCCGGTGCGGGCGACCTCAATGATCCGGTCGAAAAGCTCGTCCATCACGATGGGAGAGACGCCCGCCGTCGGTTCGTCCAGCATCAGGACCTTCGGCTGGGTCATCAGCGCGCGGCCCACGGCCACCTGCTGGCGCTGCCCGCCCGACAGCTCGCCCGCCGCCTGCCGGCGCTTGTCCTTCAGGATCGGGAACAGCGCATAGACCTGCTCCATCGTGCCCCGGATGTCGTCGCGCCGCAGGAAGGCGCCCATCTCGAGGTTCTCCTCCACCGTCATCGAGGTGAAGATGTTGTGGGTCTGGGGCACGAAGGCCATGCCCTTGGCGACGCGCGCCTGCGGCGTGAGGGCGGTGATGTCCTCGCCCTCCAGCTTCACATGGCCGGCCCGCAGGCGCAGCATCCCGAAGACCGCCTTCATGGCCGTCGACTTGCCCGCGCCGTTCGGGCCCACGATCACCGCGATCTGGCCCTTCTCCACGGCCAGCGTGCAGCCGTGCAGGATGTCGGCGGCGCCATAGCCGCCCGTCATGCTCTCGCCGATCAGGAAAGGCTCAGCCACGGCGGCCTCCCGCAAGGGCGTGCTCTTTCACGCTGGTCCAAATATCCCCGCCGGAGGCTCCCACGGCGGCCTCCCGCACGGCGCCGGAGGTCTCACGCATGACCCACCACCTTGTTCTTGAGGCCGGTGCCGAGATAGGCCTCGATCACCCGCTCGTCGTTCTTCACTTCCTCGACGGTTCCTTCCGCCAGCACCTTGCCCTCGGCCATGCAGATGACCGGGTTGCAGAGGCGGGCGATGAAATCCATGTCATGCTCGATGACGCAGAACGTATAGCCGCGCTCCTCGTTCAGCCGCACGATGGCGTCGCCGATCGTGTTCAGGAGCGTCCGGTTCACGCCCGCGCCCACCTCGTCGAGGAAGACGATCTTGGCATCCACCATCATGGTGCGCCCGAGTTCGAGAAGCTTCTTCTGGCCGCCCGAGATGTTCGAGGCCTTCTCGTCGGCGAGATGCGAGATCGTCAGGAACTCGAGCACCTCGTCGGCCTTGTCGCGCAGCCGCCGCTCCTCGGCCGCCACCGCGCCGCGGCGGAACCAGGCGTTCCACAGCGTCTCGCCGGACTGGCGGGCCGGGACCATCATGAGATTTTCCCGCACGCTCATCGAGCCGAACTCATGCGCGATCTGGAAGGTGCGCAGCAGCCCCTTGTGAAAGAGCGCGTGCGGCGGCAGGCCGGTGATCTCCTCGCCGTCCATCGTGACCCGCCCCGAGGTCGGTGGCAGCCGCCCCGCGATCACGTTGAACAGCGTGGTCTTTCCCGCCCCGTTCGGTCCGATCAGCCCGGTGATCGAGCCGGTGGCGATCTGCAGCGATGCGCCATCCACGGCCCGGAAACCGCCGAAGTGCCTGTGCAGGTTTTCGACTGCTATCATTCTTTCCCCTCTGCCCGCCGTTTCGCACCCTCCCGCATGGGCGCCGGGCCTTGTTCTTGGAATGGCAACGGCCCAAGGCACACACATGCGCGCCCCGGGCCGTGCCGGTCCTTATACGCTTGCCTGTCTTAGCGGAAGCGGTCCGTTTCGAACTTGCCGTCCTTCACGGTATATTCCCGGAAGCTGCCCGCGCTCTCGCCGGGGCCGATCAGCTCGACGTTGGTGGCGCCCACATAGTCGATGTCGGTGCCGGCCTTCAGCAGCTCGATGGCCTTGGCGAGATCGCCGGGATAGACCTTTTCCCCAGGCGCATTCGCCACTTCCTCGATCTTCGACTTGTAGTCGGCCGGGGCCGCGGACCCCGCCGCCTGCATGGCGAGCAGGATCAGGGACGCCGCATCGTAGCTCTCGCCGACATAGGAGGAGGTGCCGTCGAAGCCCGCTTCCTTGGCCATATCGAGAATCTTCGTCGCACCCTCGCTGTCGGTGCCGGGCACGGTCCCGAACGAGCCGTCGAGCGGCGAACCGATGGCCTCGACCAGCGCCTCACCGTACATGCCGTCGGGCAGGAAGAAGGTCTCGAAGGCGCCGGTGTCGAGAGCGGCCTGGATCACGCCCTTGCCGCCCTGATCGACATAGCCCGCCACGACCAGCATGTCGCCGCCAGCCGCCGCAAGCGCCGCCACTTCGGCCGAATAGTCCGCCTTGCCGTCCTCGTGCGCGGCCGAGATGGTGACCTTGCCGCCGGCCTTCTCGAACGCCTGCTGGATCGAATCCGCGAGGCCCTTGCCGTAGTCGTTGTTGGTGTAGGTGATCGCGACCGAGCCGATGTCGCGCTCGTTCAGGATCTCGGCGATCACTTCCCCCTGACGGGCGTCGGAGGGGGCGGTGCGGAAGAACAGCCCGTCGTCCTCGGCTTCCGACAGGGCGGGCGAGGTGGCCGAGGGCGAGATCATCACGACGCCGTTCGGGCGCGCGACGTTCTGGAGCACGGCGCCGGTGACGCCCGAGCAGTCGGCGCCCATGATGCCCTGCACCTTGTCCGAGGTGACGAGACGTTCCGCCGCAGCCGTCGCCGCCGCCGCATCGACGCAGGTCGAGTCGGCGCGCACCACCGTCACCTTGGAACCCTCGAGCAGCGTGCCCGCTTCGTTCACCTCGTTGATCGCGAGCTCCGCGCCCGACGCCATGTTCGGCGTGATCGATTCGAGCGGCCCGGTGAAGCCGAGGATGATGCCCAGCTTGACATCTTCTGCCGAGGCGGCACCGGTCAGTGCGAGGGTGGCCGTGCCGGCCAGAAGCAGCTTTTTCATTGTAGAACTCCCTGGTTGGATCGAGATCCTGCCGCAGACCCTATTTTGCCCCGGTTCAAAAGAAAAGGGAGCATCTGAGGTGCAGGTGCCGCACGAAGATCGCCGCCGCTGCGGCCTCATCCTCTCACCCCCGGGGCGTCTCCGGCGCGGCGCCACAGCCGCCATCCGCGCCCTCGCGGCCCTGCGGGGGGGCTGGCATTCCTGCCGCAACCGGACGTGAGGGGGCGGGGCCTTGTCGTGCGGAGAGGATCGCCCCCCGGGTTCGGGATGGCGCAGGCGGCAGTCGCGGGCAGG
>NZ_MABH01000229.1 GCF_001720585.1 Cereibacter johrii
CCGCTCCGCCCGCTCGCGCCGGGCATGACGCTCGCCGGGCCCGCCTTCACCGTCCGCTGCCGGGCGGGCGACAATCTCGCGCTCCACCGCGCCCTTGCGGTGGCGCGGCCCGGCGAGGTGCTGGTGGTCGATTATGGCGCAAGCCTCGACAGCGGCCCCTTCGGCGAGATCATGGCGCTGGCGGCCATGGCGCGGGGCCTCGCGGGCCTTGTGATCGACGGGGCGGTGCGAGACAGTGCACGGATCGCGGATCTGGGCTTTCCGGTCTTCGCCCGCGGGCTCGACATCCGCGGCACGACCAAGACCGACCGCGGCCAGCTGGGCGCGGTCCTGAGGTTCGGGCGGGCCTCTGTCGAGCCCGGCGACATGGTGGTGGCGGATGCGGATGCCGTGCTGATCCTGCCGCGCAACGAGGCCGGGGCGGCGCTGGCCGCGGGCCGCGCGCGGGCCGCCCGCGAGGAAGAGATGAAGCGCCGGATCGCCGCGGGCGAGACGACGCTCGCGATACTCGGACTGATGAAGGAGGCTTGAATGAGCGAGACCGTGGTGGGCATTGCCGGAACCGGGCGCATGGGCACGGCCTTCGCCCGCCGCCTCTGCGAGACGGGGACCCCGGTCCGGGTCTGGAACCGCAGCCCCGACCGGACGGGCGCCGCGGTCGATGCCGGCGCCGAGGCCGTGGCGCTCGCGGCGCTGGCCGAGGCCGATCTCGTCCTTCTGTCGCTGACCGATGCCGCCGCCTCCGAGGCGGTGCTGGCGGGCATGGGCGCGGCGCTGGCAGGCCGCATCGTCGTCGAGATGTCGACGCTCCTGCCCGATCAGGCCGAGGCGCTCGAGGCGCAGGCCACGGCGCTCGGGGCGCAGTTCCTCCATTGTCCGGTCGGCGGCACCGTGGCCCCGGCGCTGAAGGGCCAGCTTCTGGGCTTTGCGGGCGGGGCGGCCGAGACCCTCGAACGGGCCCGGCCGGTGCTCGAGCGGCTCTGCCGCCGCGTCGAGCATCTGGGCTCCGCAGGGGCCGCCGCCCGGATGAAGCTCGCCGTGAACCTGCCGCTCGCGCTCTACTGGCAGACGCTGGGCGAGAGCCTCATCCTCCTGCGCGGGGCGGGCATTCCGGCGGAGCAGGCGATCGGCCTGATGGCCGAAAGCTCGGGCGGCCCGGCGGTGCTGAAGAACCGCGCCCAGGTGGTGGTCGAGACACTGGAAGGGGCGGATCAGCGCGGCACCTTCGACATCGCCGGCCTCGCCAAGGATCTGCATCTGGCGCTGGCCCTCGCCGAGCGCGAGGGGGCGGCGCTGCCGCTCTCTGCCGCCGCCGAGGAACGCTACCGGGCGGCGCTGGAGGCGGGCCTCGGCCGGTTCGACGGCGCAAGCCTCGCGCGGCGGACGGCCGAAGGGTGATGGAGCTTCTCTCCTCGGGCACGATCTTCGCGCTCATCGCGGCGCTGGCCGCCGCGGGTGCGGTGACGGGGTTCCTCGCCGGGCTGTTCGGGATCGGCGGCGGCGCGATCTCGGTGCCCGTCTTCTTCGAGGTCTTCCGGTTCCTCGGCCACGATCCCGAAGTGGCGATGCCGCTCGCCGTCGGCACCTCGCTCGCGGTGATCGTGCCGACCTCGCTCGTCTCGGCCTACGGGCATTTGCAGCGCGGCACGGTCGACAAGGATCTGCTGAAGGTCTGGGCGCTGCCGATCCTCATGGGCGTGGCGCTCGGCTCGGCGCTGGCCAGCGTCGCGCCGCCGCGGCTCTTTCAGGGCGTCTTCGTCTGCGTGGCGCTGGTCATCGCGACGAAGCTTCTGACCGGGGGCAAGTGGCGGCTGTCCGAGGGCCTGCCGCGCCGCGCGATCCTGCGCCTTTACGGCGCGGTGGTGGGGCTCGTCTCGGCGCTGATGGGCATCGGCGGCGGCGCGGTCTCGAACCTGATCCTCACGCTCCATGGCGTGCCGATCCACCGCGCCGTCTCGACCGCGGCCGGCGTGGGCGTGCTGATCGCCATACCCGGCACGATCGGCTACATGATCGCGGGCTGGGGCCGGCCCGACCTGCCGCCCGATGCGCTGGGTTTCGTCTCGGTGGCGACCTTCCTCCTGACGATCCCGACCTCGATCCTCACCACGCGCTTCGGCGTGGCGCTCGCGCACCGGCTGTCGAAGGAGTGGCTCGCGCGCAGCTTCGGCTGCTTCCTGCTGCTCGTCTGCGCGCGGTTTCTCGGGGCGATGATCGCGGGGGACGGGTGAGAGGGCCCGCCCCCGGCGCGCGTTACAGATCCTCGCGCGGGACGACGGCGCCCGCCGTCTCGCCGGGACGCAGCCGGGTGAACTGGCCGCCGCCGAGATAGGCCCAGCTCACCCCCTCGGAGGTCGCGAGGAAGCCTTCGGCCCCGGCCATCTCGGGCTGCGGATGGCGCGGCAGCACCACGAGCTTCATCAGCGCGAGATAGAGGAGGGCGCCCAGCGGGAAGCCCACGAAGACGGAATAGTCCGACCACCAGGCCGCCGCCGCCCCCGCGACGATCCAGGCCACGAGGCCCGCGAGGTTGAAGCCGCCGGCGTAGCGATACTGGCCCTGCGGGTCGTAGAGGGCAGGCACGTTCAGCCGCCGGCCGCGCAGGACATAGTAATCCGCCACCATGATCCCGCCGATGGAAAGCAGGAAGGCGCCGCAGTAGCCGAGGAAGGTGAAGAGGTTGTTCAGGATCTCCCACGGGAAGCAGAGCGTGCCCACGACACCCGCCAGCGCCACGCCGATGCGGTAGTCGATCCGGCGCGGCGCGAGGTTGACGAAGGTCAGCGCGGCCGGGATCAGGTTGGCCGAGTTGTTCGTCGACCATTGCGCCAGCACGACGAGGAGGAGGAGCGTGAGCAGCGAGAGGCCCTGCGCATCCCCCTGGATCACCTCGATCGGGTTCCAGTTGCCGGTGGCGATGAACGAGACCCCGCCGATGCCCGCAACCAGCGCCTGAGTGACGGGAAGCGCCACGAGCTGGCCCAGGAACACCGCCCGGTTGCGGCTGAGAAAGCCGCGCGCGCCGGGCTTCACCGCGATGAAGCGGGTCAGGTTCGGGATGTCGATGGCCATCGTCGACCAGAAGCCGAGGTTGGCGATGAAGAGCGCGAGCAGCGACATCTGCCCCTCGGCGCGGAAGGTCCAGATGTTGAGCCCCTTGGTCTCAGCGATCCCCTCGAGGCTGAAATACATCCAGACCGAAATGGCGATGATGGCGGGCGCGGCCAGCGCCGCCAGCCGCTCGACCGAGCGGATGCCCGCCATGGTGCTCGCGATCTGGAGCAGGCCGAAGAGGAGATACCAGACGAACCAGTTCGAGACGCCGAGGACATATTCGCCGATCCCGTTCAGGGCCAGCGCGCCGAGATAGGTCTGGATGCCGAACCACATCGCCGCCACCAGCCCGCGCGAGAGCGAGGGCAGGTGGGTGCCGTGGATGCCGAAGGGCGCCCGCAGATAGACCGCGAAGGGCACGCCATGCTCGGTGCCGATGTCGGCCGTGAGCAGCATGAAGGCGCCGATGGTGAGGTTGGCCGCAAAGATGGTGAGGATCACCGTGGCAAGCGGCACGCCTCCGCCGACCCCCGCCGCACCCAGCGAGTAGGTGGCGATGATGACGGCGATCCCGACCCAGATCCAGCCATAGCCGATCATGCCGATGGGGCGCTGGTTGAGGTGGGTGGGCAGGATCGATTCCTCGATCAGGGCCGAGCGGTCGTGCTCGGCGCGTCGCAGCTGGTCGGCCAGTGTCATTGTCTCTCCCCGTTGGACGGCCGGCGGGGCCGGTCCGCCGCCTGTCGGGAAGGAACCGGGGCGCCGCCGCTCGGCTCTGCGCATGAGGGTCCGGCGCGCGGCACCGGCGCAGGTCCGGCCGGCAAGGCGGGCGGCAAGGGCCAACCGGGCGGCGGCAACGCGGGCGAGGGCAAGGGCCGGATCCTGCCCACCTCCTTCAAGGTGCCGGCGGCCGCCCCCCGCGCCGCGGCGCGGATGCGCCACCACGGCCTGCTCGCGAGCTTCCTCGGCCTCGTGCTGGCCCCGACCCTCGCCTCCGGCCTCTATCTCTTCGCCATCGCCGAGGACCAATATACCTCGACCGTGGGCTTCTCGGTCCGCACCGAGGATATGGGCTCGGCGCTCGACCTTCTGGGCGGGCTGAGCAGCTTCGGCCTCACCGGCGGCGGCTCGGCCTCGGATTCCGACATCCTCTACCAGTTCATCCAGAGCCAGGAGCTGGTGCAGCGGATCAACGAGCGGATCGACCTGCGCGCGATCTATTCGAAGCCCGGCTTCGATCCGGTCTTCAGCTTCGACCCCGACGGCGGGATCGAGGATCTGGTGGATTACTGGCAGGGCATGGTGCGGGTCAGCTACGACAGCACCACCGGGCTGATCGAGCTGCGCGTCCATGCCTTCACGCCCGAGGACGCGCAGGCGGTGGCCCAGGCGATCCTCGACGAATCCACCCGGACGATCAACGACCTGTCGGCCATCGCCCGGGCCGATGCCACGCGCTATGCGCGCGAGGAGCTCGACAATGCGGTCGAGCGGCTGCGCGTGCAGCGGGTGGCCATGACCGAGTTCCGCTCGCGCACCCAGATCGTCGATCCCTCGGCCGACATCCAGGCCCAGATGGGCCTTTTGAACACGCTCCAGCAGCAGCTCGCGGCGGCCAGCATCGATCTCAACCTGCTGCGCCAGACCACCCAGCCGAGCGACCCGCGCATTGCCCAGAACGAGCGGCGCATCGGGGTGATCGAGGAGCTGATCCAGCGCGAGCGCGAGAAGTTCGGCCTGGGCGGCGGCACCGGCACCGGAGCCAGCAACTATTCCACCATGATCGCCGAATTCGAGCGGCTGACCGTCGATCTCGAGTTCGCCGAGAAGGCCTATATCGCGGCGCTCACCAACCACGATGCGGCCATCGCCGAGGCGCAGCGGATGAGCCGCTATCTCGCGACCTATGTCCGGCCGACCCTCGCCGAGCGGTCGCTCTATCCGCAGCGCGGCCTGCTCACGCTGATGATCGGCGGGTTCGCTCTCATGCTCTGGGCGATCGGGATGCTGATCTATTACAGCGTGCGCGACCGGCGCTGAGCGCGAAGGGCCGCCCATGATCGAGCTGCGCAACGTCTCGAAGAGCTACGTCCTGAACGGGACGCGCAAGGTGGTGGCGCGCGACCTGAACTTCACCTTCCCCACGGGCGAGAGCGTGGGGCTTCTGGGGCGCAACGGGGCGGGCAAGTCGAGCCTCCTGCGGATGCTTGCGGGCACCATGCTGCCCGACACGGGCGAGATCCTCTCGAGCGGCACGATCTCCTGGCCGGTGGGCTTCTCGGGCAGCTTCCACCCCGAGCTCACCGGAGCGCAGAACGTGCGTTTCGTGGCCCGCCTCTACGGCGTCGATACCGAGGCGATGATCGCCTTCGTGCGCGACTTCGCCGAGATCGGCCAGCATTTCCACCTGCCGGTGCGCAGCTATTCCTCGGGGATGCGCTCGCGGCTGGCCTTCGGCATCTCGATGGCGGTGCCCTTCGACACCTATCTCATCGACGAGGTGACGGCGGTGGGGGATGCGGCCTTCAGCGCCAAGAGCAATGCGATCCTGCGCGCGCGGCTGGAGGAGAGCGGGGCGGTGATCGTCTCGCACTCCATGCAGCTTCTGAAGAAGCTCTGCCGCTCGGGGGCGGTGCTCCACGACGGGCAGCTCTTCTATTACGAGCGCATCGATCAGGCGATCCGCCACCACGAGAGCATGATGCGCGGCGCCCTGCCGCCCTGGATGCGGGGCGTCGAGGGGGAGGGCGAGGGGGAAGAGGCGGGCGCCGCACCCCCCGGCCCCCGGGCCCTCGCGCGGGCCCG
>NZ_MABH01000230.1 GCF_001720585.1 Cereibacter johrii
ACCGAGCCGCGCCAGCGGGTGCTCGACGCGCTGGCGGCCTATGGCGGGGCGCCGGTGACGCTGGCCGAACTGTCGGCCGAGGCGGGGGTGACGAGCTCGGTGGTGAAGGGGCTGGTCAAGGCGGGCGCGATCGTCGAGGAGGAGGCGCCGCGCGATCTGCCCTATCCGCCGCTCGATCCCGGTGCCGCGCCCGTGCGGCTCGAGGGCGATCAGGTGGCCGCGGCCGAAGCCCTTGTCGCGGCGGTGGCGGCCGACAGCTACAGCACGACGCTCCTGAAGGGCGTGACCGGCTCGGGCAAGACCGAAGTCTATCTCGAGGCGGTGGCCGAATGCCTGCGCCGCGGCCGGCAGGCCCTCGTGCTCCTGCCCGAGATCGCGCTCACCTCCGAATTCCTCGCCCGCGTCGAGGCCCGCTTCGGGGCGCGACCCGCCGAATGGCACTCGGGCGTGACCGCGACCGAGCGGCGGCGGCTCTGGCGGATGGTCTCGGAGGGGCAGGCGCAGTTCGTGGCGGGAGCCCGTTCGGCCTTGTTCCTGCCCTTCCGCGACCTCGGCCTCGTCGTCGTCGACGAGGAGCACGACACCTCCTACAAGCAGGAGGAGGGCGCGCTCTACAATGCCCGCGACATGGCGGTGCTGCGCGCCTCGATCTGCGGCTGCCCGGCGGTGCTGGCCTCGGCCACGCCCTCGCTGGAAAGCTGGGTGAATGCCGCGCAGGGCCGCTACGCCCGGCTCGATCTCGGCGCCCGCTTCGGCGCGGCCGAGCTGCCCGAGATGCATGCGATCGACCTGCGCCCCGAGAAGCTGCCCGCGAACCGCTGGATTTCGGAGGCGCTGGCCCGATCAGTCGAGGCCCGGATCGCGCGGGGCGAGCAGTCGCTTCTGTTCCTGAACCGCCGCGGCTATGCGCCGGTCACGATCTGCCGCGCCTGCGGCCACCAGATCGGCTGCGACCATTGCGACGCGCGGATGGTCGAGCACCGGTTCCAGAAGCGCCTCGTCTGCCACCAGTGCGGGGCGACGAAACCCATGCCCGAGGCCTGCCCCTCCTGCGGGGTCGAGGGGCGGATGGCGCCGGTGGGGCCCGGGGTCGAGCGGCTGGCCGAGGAGGTGGCAGACCGCTTTCCGCAGGCGCGGGTGGCGGTGCTGTCCTCGGACCTCTTCGGTTCGGCGCGGGCACTGAAGGAGCAGATCGCGGCCATCGCCGAGGGCGGCGCCGACATCATCATCGGCACGCAGATCGTGGCCAAGGGGCACAACTTCCCGCTCCTGACGCTGGTGGGCGTGATCGACGCGGATCTGGGCCTGCAGGGATCGGACCTGAGGGCCGCCGAGCGCACCTTCCAGCTGGTGCGGCAGGTGGCAGGGCGCGCCGGACGCTCGGCGGGCCGACGGGGCGTGGCGCTCGTGCAGACCTGCCAGCCCGAACATCCGGTGATCCGGGCGATCCTCGGCGGCGACGAGGAAGCCTTCTGGAGGGCCGAGGCCGAGGAGCGGCGCGTGGCGGGGATGCCGCCCTACGGGCGCCTCGCGGGCATCATCCTGTCCTCGCCCGATGTGGCGCAGGTCTTCGAGACGGGTGCGGAGCTTGCGCGGGCCGACGCCCCCTTGCGCCGGATCGGGGCGCAGGTCTTCGGCCCCGCGCCCGCGCCCATCGCCCGGGTGCGGGGCCGCCACCGGGTGCGCCTGCTGGTCAAGGCGGGGAAGGGCGCGCCGCTGCAGGCCGCGCTCGCGGAGTGGATCGCGCAGGTGAAGCTGCCCGCAGCCCTGCGCCTTGCGGTGGATATCGATCCACAGAGCTTCCTCTGACCGCGGGCCGCCTCCCTGCGCCGCTGGGGGCCTCTTGCATCCGAAGAGGGCGCGCCGCCCCTTGCCATCTCTGACGGCGGGCCCCGCCCCTGCGCCGGAAGGGGGCTCCTGCGTCCAATGGGGAAACGCGGCGCCCCTTTCGCGCCTTGATGGCGCGAGCGTGATCGCGCAAGGCTTCCGGTGCCGTCAGCGTGACTCGCACCGGCAGGCGGCCCTCCCTATATTCGTCCCCTGTCAACCGGAGGCCGCACAATGTTCCTGCTCAACCGTAAGAAGTCCGAGATGGTCTCTGCCGCCGAGGCGCTGCCCGGCCGCCCTGAACCCATTCCCACGGCCGAGACGCATTTCCTGTCGGGCCTGCCGCTGAAGTCGCCGGTGCCCGCGGGCATGGCCGAGGCGGTCTTCGGCATGGGCTGCTTCTGGGGGGTCGAGCGCAAGTTCTGGCAGGTGCCGGAAGGTGTCTGGCTCACCATGGTGGGCTATGCCGGGGGCTACACGCCGAACCCGACCTACGAGGAGGTCTGCTCGGGCCGCACCGGCCATACCGAGGCCGTCCGCGTGATCTACGACCCGTCCGTCATCTCCTATGCCATGCTGCTCAAGCTCTTCTGGGAGAACCACGATCCCACGCAGGGGATGCGGCAGGGCAACGACAGCGGCACGCAATATCGCTCGGCCATCTACACCTACGGGCCCGAACAGGCCGAGGCCGCCAAGGCCTCCGCCACCGCCTATCAGGGTGCACTGAGCGCGGCCGGCCGGGGCCGGATCACCACCGAGATCCTTCCCGCGCCGCCCTTCTACTTCGCCGAAGCCTATCACCAGCAATATCTGGCCAAGAACCCGGCCGGCTATTGCGGCGTGGGCGGCACCGGGGTGTCCTGCCCGATCGGAACCGGGGTCGGCGCCGCGTCGCCCGCACGCTGAGCGGCGCTTGACGCGGGGCGGGGGCGGGGATAGGCCCGCCCCGACCGCACCGGAGGCTGCCCCATGCCCACCTATTCCGCCCTGACCACGCTCGAAGGCGAGGAGGCCGCCGAGGCCCTCGCCGACGCCCTCGAGCGGATGGAGCCCGAGCCGACCGGCGTGGGCGTGTTCGAGATCGAGGACGGCTCGGGCCTCTGGGAAGTCGGCGCCTATTTCCTCGAGCAGCCCTCCGAGGCGGTGCTCGAGCTTCTGGCGACCGCCTTCGGCGCCAGACCCTTCGCTCTGTCGGAATTGCCCGAGATCGACTGGGTCGCCAAGGTCCGCCGCGAGCTGTCGCCGGTCGAGGCCGGGCGCTTCTTCGTCTACGGCAGCCACGATGCGGACAAGGTGCCGGACGGCCGGATCGCGCTCCAGATCGAGGCAACCGTGGCCTTCGGCACGGGCCACCACGGCACGACGCTGGGCTGCCTGCGCGCCCTCGACCGGCTGGTGGAGGCGGGCTTCGTGCCGCGGAAAGTGGCCGATGTGGGCTGCGGCACGGCGGTCCTCGCCATGGCGGCCGCGCGGGTCTTCCCCGAGGCGCAGGTCCTCGCCTCCGACATCGACGAGGTGGCCGTCGAGGTGGCGGAAGCCAACGTCGCGATCAACGGGCTCGAGGGGCGGGTCGCCTGCCTCGAGGCCGCGGGCTTCGATCATCCCGAGATCGCCGCGGCGGCGCCCTTCGATCTCGTCTTCGCCAACATCCTGAAAGGCCCGCTGATCGAGCTCGCGCCCGCCATGGCCGCCCATGTGGCGCCGGGGGGCGGGCTGGCCATCCTGTCGGGCCTGCTCGTGGTGCAGGCCGATTCGATCACCGAGGCCTATCTCGCCCAAGGGTTCGAACTCGCCCAGCGTGAGGATCTCGGCGAATGGTGCTGCCTCGTGATGCGCCGTCCCTGAGCATCGGCACGGCCCGGGAGAGCCCGCGGATCCCGGGCTCGCGCGATGCGTGAAAATCCGCGCCGCCGCCGAGGCTGTGGCGCATTCTTCCCGTATTAACGGGATGTTGCCCGCTTTCTGCCATGTTCTGCGGCCATGCTGCCTTGGGCCGGAAACGGCGGTGTCAGTGTGGGCTTGTCATGGACCGCAACCTTGCGGACTTTCGAAATCGGGTCGCGCGGATCGAGGCCGCGCATGAGCGGGGCCTGGGCTTCGAGGCCCAGGGAACGCTCGGCCGGTCGCATTACCTCAAGCCCGCGCGGCGTCGCCCGCGCCTGCTCGCGCCGCTTCTGGTGCTGCTGCTCTGCGGCGTGGGGCTGAAGGGGGCGCTTCTGTGGCGGATCGGGCCGGAATCCTATCAGGCGCGGCTCGACCGGCTGGCGGCGGCGGAGGGCCTTGACCGGCTGGGAAGCCTGCTGCTGCGCCCCGATCCGGCGGCCCGCCTCGTGGCGGAGCTGCTCGGGGGGCTTCTGCCCGGACGCTGATCGCTCTCAGTCAAAGGAAAAGGCCGCGTCCCGGTGGGGAGCGGCCTTTGGCAGATGGTCCGGGAGAGAGCGTCCCGTCCTCTGCTGACCCTTAGCGGCGGAGCGCGCAGATGTCATCGATATCGCCGCGGCAGAGACCGATGTCGTCGAGCTCGCGATCGCTGAGCTTCGTCAGGGCTGCGCGGGTGGCGCGGGCGTCGTTCCAGGCCACAACGGCGGCGAGCAGGTCGCTCATGCGCTGCACGAAGTGGAAGGTGGAGATGGCGCCGAAGGGCGCCGGGCGGGTCGTCTCGAAGGCGGCCATGGCGTCTGTCCTTTTTTCAAACTGCTGAAGATCACAGCACCGCTGCGTCTGAACAGGCAAATAAGCCGGCGGCTTGATGTCGGCAATTGGTTCCGGAGCAATGCCGCATTGCAGAAAACGCAAGGCTCCAATTCACGAAAATGTCTTGTATCCCGGGCGCTTGATCGAAAGGGCCTCGTCGTCGTATCGCACGGAAGAAGTGTCGTTTTTCGACCATGGCTGCGGCTTTCCCGCCGTGGCGCCACGCGGGGCGCGGAAGGTGCTGGCAGGTGTTCCCGCTTCGTGCTAGCCCTTGCGGCAACGGGAAGCAGGGGGCGACATGAGGGTTCTGGGCATCGACCCCGGTCTGCGGAACATGGGATGGGGGGTGATCGACGTGTCGGGCACGCGTCTGGCTCATGTCGCAAACGGAATTTGCCACTCCGATTCGGGCGATCTGGCCCAGCGGCTCCTGTCGCTGCACGGCCAGCTGACCGATGTGCTGGCGCGCTTTCAGCCCGACACGGCGGCCGTCGAGCATACGTTCGTCAACAAGGACGGGGTGGCGACGCTGAAACTTGGGCAGGCGCGGGGGATCGCGCTCCTCGTTCCGGCGCAGGCGGGGCTCGCGGTCGGCGAATATGCCCCGAACGCGGTGAAGAAGACGGTGGTCGGTGTGGGCCATGCCGCCAAGGAGCAGATCCAGCACATGGTGCGGCTGCACCTGCCGGGCGTCGCTCTCGCGGGGCCCGACGCGGCCGACGCGCTCGCGGTCGCGATCTGCCACGCCCACCATGTGCAATCCTCCGGCCGGCTCGAGGCCGCACTGGCGAGGGCCGCGCGATGATCGGCAAGGTGGCGGGGATCCTCGACTTCCGCGGCCCGGATCATGTGCTGATCGACGTCCGCGGCGTGGGCTACATCGTCTATGTCTCCGACCGGACGCTCGCCTCGATGCCGGGTCTGGGCGAGGGGGTGGCTCTCTATACCGAGCTCGTGGTGCGCGAGGATCTGCTGCAGCTCTTCGGCTTCCCCACGATGATCGAGAAGGAGTGGCATCGGCTGCTGATGACGGTGCAGGGCGTCGGCGCCAAGGCGGGGATGGCGATCCTCGGCGCGCTCGGGGCCGAGGGAACCGCGCGCGCGATCACGCTCGGCGATGCGCGCCTCTCCGCGCTCTGCCTCGGGCCGGGCTTCGGCCTCACCGACCGCGAGCGCGATCTCGTGGCGGTGGCGCTCGATGCCGGGCGGCCGACGGTTCTCGATGCCGACGCGCTGACCCTCGTCTCGCGCGAGAGGATGCTGCGGCAAAGGCTGCACCCGGGCTGTGTGCTCACGCCTCATGCGGGCGAGTTTCGCAGGCTCTTCCCCGGGACGCCGGAGGACGAAGGCTCCCGCGCCGCGGCCGTGCGGGAGGCCGCGGCGGAGACGGGCGCGGTGATCCTGCTGAAAGGGGCCGAGACGCTGGTGGCGGGGCCGGAGGGGCTTGCGGTTCACGCGGCCACCGGCGCCCGGAGCGCGCCCTGGCTTGCCACGGCGGGGGCGGGGGATGTGCTGGCCGGGCTGATCGCGGGCCTCCTCGGCCGGGGCGTCAGGGAGCAGGAGGCGGCCGAGGCGGGCGCCTGGCTCCATGTCGAGGCGGCGCGCGGGGTCGGTCCGGGCCTGATTGCCGAAGACCTGCCCGAAGCCTTGCCCGCGGTCTTCCGCGCCCTCGGCCTTTAGGGCCGCGCCGCTCCCCGGCCGGTGCCGGAGGTCGGGCGGATGCCGCTCGGGCGACGATCACACCGTGACGGCGAGCGGCTCGGGCCGGGTCACGGGATGGAGATCGCCCGCATAGATCGCCGCCGGGGCCTCGAAGGTCAGCGTGACGAGCGGAACGTCTTTCATCCGCAGAAGCCGCGTGAGCTGCCCGTCCACGAGCCGCCGCGCGGGCAGGACCGCGGAACCTTGCCCGTAGAGGAGCTCGGCCCGCGCGCCCCGCAGCAGGAGCGGCTGGTCAGCCGGAACGAGGAGCGTCTCGCCCGGCCGGTCGTGGGCGAGGGTGCTTGCCGCGATGGCGACCATCTCGGCCTGCGCCAGGGTGGTTTTCTCGGCCGCCAGAACCGCGACCGCGCCGCTCCGCGCCACCAGCCTGTCGCCCGGCCGGATCTCCTCGGCGGGCCGGATCCCGGCCAGGGTCAGAACCGGCGTTCCGCTTGCCAGGGACAGGAGGTGCCGTAGCCCAAGTCCGGTCGGAGAGATGTCGCTCATCTTCGGCCCTTTCCTGCGGTTCGCTCACCCGAAGGATGAGTCACCGAAGATGGTTCATTTCTGTGGCGGAGAAGAGAAACATTGCGGCGAGTGCAGGGCAGCGCCTCTCCGGGAGCCGCGCTTTTCCTCTCGCATCGGGCCGGGCCCTTTGCTAGAAGGGCGCGGATTTTCGGGGCGTGCTCACGCGCGGCCCCGAAGGCGGGTGTGGCGGAACTGGTAGACGCAGCAGGTTTAGGTCCTGTCGCCGAAAGGCGTGGGGGTTCGAGTCCCTTCACCCGCACCAGAGGAACAAAGAGGACGGAGAGACATGCAGGTCACCGAGACCCAGAAGGAAGGTCTGAAGCGCGCGTACACCATCACGGTGACCGCTGCCGAACTGGACGCCAAGGTCCAGGAAAAGCTCGTCGAGGCGCAGCCCGACATCGAGATGAAGGGCTTCCGCAAGGGCAAGGTGCCGCTCGCCATGCTGAAAAAGCAGTTCGGCGCGCGTCTTCTCGGCGATGCGATGCAGGATGCCATTGACGGCGCCATGCGGGATCATCTCGAGACCTCGGGCGACCGTCCGGCGATGCAGCCGGAAGTGCGCATGGTCGACGGCGAGACCTGGAAGGAAGGCACCGACGTCGTCGTCGAGATGAAATACGAGGCCCTGCCGGAGATCCCCGAGATCGAGACCTCGAAGGTCTCGCTCGAGCGGCTGGTGGTGAAGGCCGACGAGGCCGCCATCGAGGAAGCCCTGAAGAACCTCGCCGAGTCGGCGCAGAACTTCGAGGACCGCCGCAAGGGTTCGAAGGCCAAGGATGGCGATCAGGTCGTGATCGACTTCAAGGGCTCGGTCGACGGCGAACTGTTCGAGGGCGGCTCGGCCGAGGATTACCCGCTGGTGCTGGGCTCGGGCTCGTTCATCCCGGGCTTCGAGGAGCAGCTCGTCGGCACGAAGGTCGATGACGAGGTGACGGTGAAGGTGACCTTCCCGGCCGAATATGGCGCGAAGCATCTCGCGGGCAAGGAAGCCGAATTCGCCTGCACGGTGAAGGCCGTGAAGGCGCCGAAGGCCGCCGAGCTCGACGACGAGCTGGCCAAGAAATACGGCGCCGAGGATCTGGCCGCTCTCAAGGGCCAGATCTCCGAGCGGCTCGAGGCCGAATACAAGGGCGCCTCGCGCGCCGTGCTGAAGCGGGCGCTGCTCGACCAGCTCGACCAGATGGTGAGCTTCGAGCTGCCGTCGAAACTCGTCGAGGCCGAGGCGCATCAGATCGCGCACCAGCTCTGGCACGAGGAGCACCCGGAAGAGCACGGCCACAACCACGGCAACATCGAACCCACCGACGAGCACAAGGCGCTGGCCGAGCGTCGCGTGCGCCTCGGGCTGCTGCTGGCCGAGATCGGCCGCAAGGCCGAGGTGACGGTGACCGACGCCGAGATGACCCAGGCGGTTCTCGCCCAGGCTCGCCAGTATCCGGGTCAGGAGCGCGCCTACTTCGAGTTCGTGCAGAAGAACCCGCAGATCCAGCAGCAGCTTCGCGCGCCGATCTTCGAGGACAAGGTCGTGGACCTGATCCTCGAAGGCGCGACCGTGACCGAGAAGGAAGTCGGCAAGGACGACCTCCAGAAGGCCATCGAGGCGCTCGACGAGATGTGATCCGTCGCCCATGGCGACAGGGGGCCGCTCCTTCGGGGGCGGCCTTTTCTTTTCCGATGGCCCGTTCAGGCGAGGACGGCTTGGTCCTTTCCAGCGTGCGCTCAGGCGAGGGCGCCTAGCCTTCTCCGGCGTCCGCTCAGGCGGGAACGACCTTGTTTCGTCCGGGGTCCGTTCAGGCGGGGCGGCCTGGTCCTTTCCGGCGTCCGCTCAGGCGAGGGCGGCCCAGTCTTTTCCAGCGTCCGCTCAGGCGGGAACGGCCCAGTCTCTTCCGGGCCCGTTCAGGCTAGGGCGGCCTTTTCCTTTCCGGGGGTCCGGTCAGGCGAGGGCGCCGGGCCGTCGGAAGACCCGGTGGGGCCTCGGGGATGTGCGCGGCCGATTGGCAACGAAAAAAGCCGCGCCCGGAGGCGCGGCTTTTCCCTGATCGGTGAAGATCGCTCAGTCGTCTTGCGAAGCGGCGCCGATCTCGTCGAAGAGTTCGGCGATCTCGAAGTCGGCCGCGGCTTCCGCCTCGGCGGCGAGCTCCTGGATCGACTTGCCCGAAGCCTGCAGTTCGGCTTCTTCGACCGACCGCGCGACGTTCAGCGTGATCTTGACCACGACTTCCGGGTGCAGCGTCACGGTGACGGTGTGCAGGCCCAGATCCTTGATCGGACGGTCGAGCACGATCTGGCCGCGGCCGACGGTGAAGCCGGCTTCGGTGGCAGCCTCGGCCGCGTCACGGGTGGTGACCGAGCCGTAGAGCGCACCGGCGTCGGAGGCCGAGCGGATCACGACGAAGCTCTGGCCGTCGAGTTTCTCGGCGACGGCGGCGGCCTCTTTCTTGGTCTCGAGGTTCTGCGCTTCGAGCTGGGCCTTGCGGGCCTCGAACGACTTGATGTTCGACTCGTTGGCGCGCAGCGCCTTGCCCTGCGGCAGCAGGAAGTTGCGGGCGTAACCGTCCTTGACGTTCACGACCTCGCCCATCTGGCCGAGCTTGGCCACACGCTGGAGAAGGATGACTTGCATGGGATCAGCTCCTCACTTCACGGCGTAGGGGAGCAGGGCGAGGAAACGGGCGCGCTTGATGGCGGCCGCGAGTTCACGCTGCTTCTTGGCCGAAACGGCGGTGATGCGCGAGGGCACGATCTTGCCGCGCTCGGAGATGTAGCGCTGCAGAAGACGGGTGTCCTTGTAGTCGATCGCGGGAGCATTGTCGCCCGAGAAGGGGCAGACCTTGCGGCGACGGAAGAAGGGTTTGTTGGCCATGGGAATTCTCCTCTGCTCGATCAGCGACGGAAGCCGCCACGGTCGCCGCGATCACCGCGGTCGCCCCGGTCGGAACGGTCGCCCCGGTCGCCGCGCTCACGCTCGTCGCGCTTCTGCATCTGGATCGAGGGGCCTTCGGCATGCTTGTCGACCTTGATGGTCAGCACGCGCATCACGTCGTCATGAAGCCGCATCAGGCGCTCCATTTCCTGCACGGCGGCCGAGGGGGCATCCGACTTCAGGAAGGCATAGTGGCCCTTGCGGTTCTTGTTGATCTTGTAGGCCATCGTCTTGACGCCCCAGTATTCGCGGTCGACGACCTTGCCGCCGTTGTCCGCGAGGACCGTGGAGAAATGTTCGATGAGGCCTTCGGCCTGCGCGTTGGACAGGTCCTGACGCGCGATGAAGACATGCTCGTAGAGAGACATGCGGGCTCCAATCTGTCGGGCGCATTTCATAGGTCGGGCCAATCCTTCCGCGGCCCGTCCACGAGAGTCTGCGCCGGTTCGCATGAGAGCGGAAGGATGGGGCCTTATAGCGGCCCCCGCGCCGGATGCAAGCGCGAAGGCCCCGCGAGGGGCAGGCCCGGAGGCCAGCCCCGGGCCGCGAGATCAGACGGATTTGCGCACCATCCGGAGGCCCGCGATGTCTTTCCCTTGAAGGCCTTGCCCCTTGCCGCCTCCGCGCTTCCTCTGAGGGCAGGAGGCGCGTTGTTGCAGAACGTCCGCCAGGAAGGATTCCGAACCGCGCCGGGTTTGCCGGAGGCTCCAGCCCCTGAGCAGGAGGGAGCATCATGAGCAAGACGCCGAACAGGTTTCCCCAGAAGTGCGCGGGCGGGCCGTGCGAGCGCTTCTCGACACCGGGGCCCGGCATCCGTCGCGCCGGCAGGCGGTGATGTCGATCGCGGCGAAGATGGGCTGGGCGTCGAGGCGTTCGACCTCCATGCCTTGCGCTACCGCAGTGTGATGGAGCCCGCATGGACAGGCTGCGACGACGACGAGATCATGTCCTGTTCCGGTCCCTCCACAAAGGCGATGGTGCGGAAGGACGCGGGTGAGGCCCGACAGATCATGCGGGCCAGACAGGCCCGGGAGAGACGCAGATGAACGGAACGGGCGCAGAACAAAAACGTGATAACCGGAGCGATAACCGCCTTGACGGCGCCAGAGAGAAAACCTAATGAAGCCAAGGCTCCGGCGGGTTGGCGGAGAGGTTACGCAGCGGATTGCAAATCCGTGAAGACCGGTTCGATTCCGGTACCCGCCTCCAAGTCTTTCATGACATTTTAAGCCGCTAAGCTGTTGGCTCCCTTCCGAGTTCCGGCAGCCCTTCCAGTCCCCCTTTCGGATCCGCGCACTACGCGGTCATCTGCGGGACCGTCCACCGTCCGGTGCTCGCCGCCTGCTCCTTCGGCTTGCTGCCTCACGCGGCGCGAGAGAGCCTGTCCGTTACGGCGGGCCTCGGGTCGCGTGCCGTCGAAGTTGACTTTCGGGGAGTCGCGATGTCGGAGGCCGTCCGGCAGTGGGCTCGAGGGAAGGGCCGGGGGCGGCCTTGGCCTTCACGCGGAGGGCGCCGCGTCCCGTCCTGTCTGATGGCTCAAGTCGCCGTGTCTCAGAGGGATCGGCGCCTGCGCCGTCAGGATCGAGACCGGTGTCTCGCCCGCGCGCTGATCGCCCGGCGGAACGGCGGCCCGGCCGGGCGGTTGATCCGCATGACCCTGATCGCTGCCCTTCTCGCCGCAGGCCTCGGCCTCATTCACATCTTCATCGGCCGCCTCGGCTTTCTGGGGCTTCTCCCGCGCAGCATCTGGCTTTCGGCGGCGGGGGGCGTGGCTGTGGCCTATGTCTTCCTGCATATTCTCCCCGAGCTGGGCGCCCATCAGGTCACCTTTTCCCGTGCGCTGGGGCTCGGGGCTCAGGCGGCCGAGACCTGGGTCTTCCTCGTGGGTCTCGCCGGGCTCACCACCTTCTACGGGCTCGAGAGGCTCGCCAAGGCCTCGCGCAAGCGCTCTCAGGCGGCGGGGCAACAGGATGCGGTCGAGGCGCGTCTCTTCTGGGTCCATCTCGGCTCCTTCGCGGTCTACAACCTGCTGATCGGCTACCTGCTCGTCCACCGCGAGGAGCCGGGCCTTGCGTCGCTTCTGCTCTATGCGGCCGCCATGGCCATGCATTTCGTGACCAGCGACTTCGGCCTGCGCGACGATCACAAGCACCGCTACGACCGGACCGGCCGCTGGATCATGGCGGCAGCCGTGGTGGCGGGCTGGGCGCTCGGCGCGGTGACGCGCCTGCCCGAGCTGATGACGGGCCTCCTCTTCGCCTTTCTTGCCGGCGGCATCGTGCTGAACGTGCTGAAGGAGGAACTGCCCGAGGATCGGCAGAGCCGCTTCTGGCCCTTCTTCGGCGGGGCCGCGGGCTATGCGCTGGTTCTCGTCGCGATCTGATGGGCGGAGCTTCGGGTCATCCTCGCGGCCCAAGTCGGAGTGGCAGGTAACGCAGCCCACTGCTTCGACAGCCGGGGTGCGAGCGGCGGGAAGGCCGGCCCGAGGATCGGGCCACGGCGCGCGGTTGTGCCGGAAGCCGGCGGCGCCCTGACCGTCGTTCCCGCCGGACCACTGGCCTCTCCTGAGCAGGCAATCTTACCCCGGGCGGCGCGCAGGCTCGCGCGCCGGACCGCCCGGGAGGCGGCCCGCACCTCATGGCGGCCGTCACGCGCCGCTGTCCGACAGCGCATGATCCTCCAGATCCATCACATCCTCGTCCGTCTTCTCCCAGCCGGCCCGCTCGTCTTCCGTCGCCCGCGGCGAGAAGAGGCCGGTGAAGGCGTAGAAGATCCCGATCAGGGGCGCCGTCCAACAGGCGAAGGCGAGGGGGATATAGAGGAGGTTCTGGATGTTGCCCGACATGATCCCGAGCCCCAGCGCCGAGATCACGAAGGCGCCGCCCGCGTTCCACGGGATCAGCGGGCTCATCAGGGTGCCGCCTTCCTCGACGGCGCGGCTGAGGTTCAGCGTCGAATAGCCCATCCCGCGGTAGAGCGGCGAATACATCCGCCCCGGCAGCGCGATGGAGATATAGGGGTCGCCCGCGACCATGTTCGTGGCGAAGGCGGTGGCGATGGCCGAGCTCTGGACGGCGGCGAAGGTCTTCACCCGCGAGATGATCGCGGTGATGATCGCCTCAAGGCAGCCCGTGCGCTCCAATGCGCCGCCGAAGCCGAGCGCGATCAGCATGAGCGAGATCGTCCACATCATCGACTGGATCCCGCCCGAGTTCAGCAGCGTGTCGATTTCGGCCACGCCGGTCTCGATGGCATAGCCCGACTGCGCATAGGTGAAGACCTCGTGGAGGCCTGCGCCCTGAAGGAAGATGGCGATCAGTGCCCCGACCACCACGCCCGCGAAGAGGGACGGCAGGGGCGGCTGGCGCATCAGCGCGAGCACGATGACGACGAGGGCGGGCAGGAGCGGGATCAGGCCGAGCTCGAACCGCGCGTCGAGTTCCCGTGTGATCCGCTCGATGGCGCCGAAGGACGCCTCCTGCGGCTCGATCAGCGCGTAGCCCGCGACCAGATAGGCCACGAGGGCGATCAGCATCGCCGGCACCGTCGTGGGCAGCATGTTGCGGATATGGTCGAAGATGTTCACGCCGGTCACGGCAGGCGCGAGGTTCGTCGTGTCCGACAGGGGCGAGATCTTGTCGCCGAAGAAGGCGCCCGAGACGACGGCGCCGGCCGTCCAGTAGGGCGGGATCCCGAAGCCCGCCCCGATCCCCATCAGCGCGAGGCCCACGGTGCCGACCGTCCCCCAGCTGGTGCCGAGCGAGAGCGAGACGACCGAGCAGAGGATCATGGCGGCCGCGAGGAAGATCGAGGGATTGAGCAGCGTGAGCCCGTAGTAGATCAGCGTGGGCACCGTGCCCGAGGCGATCCAGACGCCGATGATCATCCCCACCACGATCAGCACGGAAAGCGACGGCATCGAGACATGGATGACGTGGAAGACGCCCTCACGGATGTCGAGCCACTTCTGCCCGCGGAGCACCCCCACGAGCCCCGTGATCGCGAGCCCGATCACCAGCGGGATGTGCGGGGTGAAGTCTCCGAAATAGAAGAGCTGAAGGGCGAGAAGAGCGAGCGTCAGAACCACTGGCACGAGGGCAAGCGGCAGGGACGGGGGGGCGAGCCTCGGCTGTTCCATGTCTGCCTCACAATTGGGTGTTGGACAGGGAAAGCACCGGAACCGGCCTTCCGGTTCCGAAATCGGCCGATCCGGCCATCTGTGGGGCCGGTGACGGTGTCGAAAGGCTCAGGCAATCGCGGGGGCAGCGGGGGTGCCGGTGCTGCGCGGGCTTCGGGGACGCAGCGTATCATGCCGCTCAATGGATTCTGCGCGGCGCTTGGGTGCTGGAGCGGTCCGCCCGGTTTCGGGGAGGCCCTGATGCACGTCACCTTGCGCCAGTGCGGTAGCGAGGGAGGGCCCGTTCCCTGCGGGTGAATGCCTTTGTCGAGCCGCCGGCTTCCCGACCCGGGGTCAGGAGGAGCTGGGCAGGCGCATGGGTCAAATGGGGGCGACGCGCCATCTGCCGGTGCTCCGGCCGCACGCAGACTGGCGGAAGTCCTGCCCGGTCGCCCGTGCCCCTTCGTCTGCGGCCTGCGGAGATGTCGGGCAAGGCTCAGAAGAAGCCGTAGGTAGGGCTCGAGCGGCCGCCACACCTGCCGCCGGTTCGACCCATGCGAGGAGGGGGCGGAGCGCGTGGCCCCGCCCGCCGCGTGTCACCAGGAGGTGATGACGGACCCCTGATATTTCTCGTCGATGAAGGCCTTCAGCTCGGGCGAGTGATAGGCCTCGACCAGCGTCTTGACCCAGGGCTGCTCCTGATCGCCGTCCCGCACCACGATGATGTTGACGTAGGGGCTGTCGGCCTTCTCGGTCGCAATCGCGTCGGTCTTGGGGTTCAGCCCCGAAGCCAGCGCGTAGTTGGTGTTGATGAGCGCCGCGTCGAGATCGGCCAGCGAGCGCGGAAGCTGCGCCGCATCGAGCTCCTGGAACTTGATGCCCTTCGGGTTCTCCGTCACGTCGAGAACGGTGGGCGTGAGGCCCGTGCCCTCTGCCAGCTTGATCTGACCCAGATCCTGCAGCACGAGAAGCGCGCGTCCGCCGTTGGTGGGATCGTTCGGGATGCCGACCTGAGCGCCCTCGGGCAGGTCGTCGAGGCTCTCGATCTTCGAGGAATAGAGCCCCATCGGCGTGGTGATCGTGGTCGCGACCGGCACCAGATCGAAGCCGCGGTCCTTCACCTGATTGTCGAGATAGGGCTGGTGCTGGAAGGAGTTGGCCTGGATGTCGCCATCGGCCAGCGCCTGGTTCGGCACCACATAATCCGAGAATTCGATCACGTCGATCTCGAGCCCCTTCGGGGCTGCGATCTTGGCGACCTCTTCCATGATCTCGGCGTGTTCGCCCGGCGAGACACCGACCTTGATCTCTTCGGCGAGGGCGCCGCCGGCGATCAGGGCGAGCGCGGAGGCGAGGGTGGTCATGCGCAGCATGAGAGGTTCCTTCTGTGGGAGGCAGACATCAGCGGCCGCGGTTGCGCGGCGCGCGCCGGTCGACGGCGCGGGCGATGCCCTCGCCGACCGATTGGACGAGTTGGACGAGCACGATGAGGATCACCACCACCGCAGCCATGACCTCGGGCATGAACCGCTGGTAGCCGTAGCGGATGCCGAGATCGCCCAGGCCCTCGCCGCCGACCGCACCCACCATGGCCGAATAGCCGATGAGGCTGACCAGTGCGAGCGTGAGCCCGAGCGCGATCCCGGGCAGCGCCTCGGGGATCAGCACCTTGCGGATGATCTGGAAGGGCGTGGCCCCCATGGCGCGGGCGGCCTCGATCAGCCCGCTGTCGACCTCGCGGATCGCATTTTCGACCAGTCGGGCGATGAAGGGGATGGCCGCCACCGTCAGCGGCACGATCGCGGCCGTGGTGCCGATCGAGGTGCCGGCAAGCGCGCGGGTGAAGGGGATGATCGCCACGACGAGGATGATGAAGGGCACCGAGCGCGTCGCGTTGACCACGAGCCCCAGCACCTTGTTCACGAGCGGCGCAGAGAGAAGCTCGCCCCGCTGCGAGGTGGCGAGGAAGACGCCCAGGGGCAGGCCGAAGGCGGTACCGAGCACACCCGACACGGCGACCATGTAGAGCGTCTGAAGCGTGGCCTCGAGGAGGAGGGGGGTCAGGTTAGCCCACATAGCCCAGCACCTCCGTCAGCAGCTGATGGCGTTCGAGATAGGCGCGCGCCTCGGCCCCGCGCCCGGTCTCGACCGAGACGAGCAGATTTCCGAACGGATGGGGGCCGATCTCCTCGATGGCGCCCGCGAGGATATTGACCGCGATCCCGAGCTCGCCGGTCAGGCGTGCCAGCATCGGATCGGTGGCATGGCGGCCGGCGAAGGTGATGCGGATGACCTCCTGCGACGGACCCTCGGGCGGGGCAGGACGCAGGCGGCTGGCCACGAAGGCGGGGAGCGTCACGCCGGTCACGCCCGACAGGAAGGAGCGGGTCGTCGGATGCTGCGGGCGCACGAAGATGTCATAGGTGGGACCGGCCTCGACGATGCGTCCGCCGTCGATCACCGCCATGTGGGTCGCGATGTCGCGCAAGACGCCCATCTCGTGGGTGATGAGCAGGATCGTGAGGCCGAGGTCGCGGTTGATGTCGGCGAGAAGGCGCAGCACCGTCTGCGTCGTCTCGGGATCCAGCGCCGAGGTGGCTTCGTCCGACAGGAGCACCTTGGGTCCGGTGGCAAGGGCCCGCGCGATGCCCACGCGCTGCTTCTGCCCGCCCGAAAGCTCGGCAGGGTAGCGGTCGGCCAGAGCTTCGAGACCGACCCGCGCGATCAGATCGGCCACGCGGGGCCGGATCTCGGAGGCGGGACGGCCCGCGATCTCGAGGGGCAGCGCCACATTGCCGAAGACGGTGCGCGAGGCGAGCAGGTTGAAATGCTGGAAGATCATGCCGACCTCGCGGCGGATCTCGCGCAGCTCGGCGCCGTCCGCCGCCCCCACGTCGCGCCCGCCCACCAGCACCCGGCCGCCGGTCGGGCGTTCGAGCCCGTTGACCATGCGCAGGAGTGTCGACTTGCCCGCGCCGGAGCGGCCGATGATGCCGGTGATCGCGCCGGGCTCGACCGTCAGCGTGCAATCGGACAGCGCCATGACCGGCGCGCCACCCTTCTGCGCGAAGGACTTCTCCACCCGGTCGAAGGTGATCGCCGCCCCGGTTGCCTGTTCGTCTCGCATTCGGGATGCCCGCTGCCTCAAACTCGTCCGGGGACGATAAAACTTATCAGCGCGGGAGGCACAAGCCCTGCGGGCTTCTCCTAGGGCTTCGGCGGCGGAACCTTCGGCCCACGGGCTGCTCGGCGCTCTGGTCCCGCGTTCCGCTCCGCGGCCATGCCTCGTCCTGTCGGTCCGCCCGAGGCGGTCGCACCGGGAGAGTGTTCTTATTCTGCGCGTGAGTCCCTGTCCGCGCGAAGAGCCGCTTGCCGCGTGCGCTTGCATCGGGAGAGCGTTTCAGGGCGCGAGTGGCTTGGAGGGCAGGTCCATCGAGGAGGGGGGCTCCGCGACGACCGAAGCGTCGCCTCGGGAAGCCCTGCCGTGGGGGCACAAGTCGCTACGGAAGCGCGCGCCGCGTCTCGATGCAGATCCGCAAATGACGAAGGGCACCCGTGAGGGTGCCCTTCGGTCTTCTGGAGCGGGCGATGAGATTCGAACTCACGACCCTTACCTTGGCAAGGTAATGCTCTACCCCTGAGCTACGCCCGCGCTCCGTGAGGCGGGTATTAGCGGAGCCGCCGGGAGGCTGCAAGAGGCAATTTGCAGCTTTCAGGCCGTCCCGTGCGCGGCGGTCTGGGGCGCCGTCGCAGGCCCTGCCGGCGCGGCTTTCGGGGCGGGGCGGGCAGCCGCCTCGCCCTTCCAGCGGTCCGCAAGCCAGGCCACGCCGAACTGCACCGAAAGGCCCATGGCCAGCAGGAGCGTGTCGAACAGGAAGCGGTCTCCGGTCAGGTCCTTGACCCCCTGCAGCGCGAAGCAAAGGATGGTGCCGGTGGCGAAGACCTGCAGCGAGTGGCGGCCTAGCAGGGCGAAGGGCTCGGCCCAGCTCGAGGCCGCCAGATGCCGCACCCAGCCGAGCGTGCTGAGCAGGTAGGCCAGCGCCAGCACATGAAGAAGGCGCGGAACGGTGGCGAAGGTCTTGTCGAAGGCGGTGATGTAGAAGGGCAGGCCCAGATCCTGGTTCAGGACGCGCATGAAATGGTTCATCGTGTCGTAGACCACAGGCACCTTCAGCCAGATCAGGGCCAGCAGCAGATAGGCCGCCGTCAGGGCCTGCAGCCACGGCAGGATCGGCACGAATCGCCTGCCCTTCTTCAGGGCGACGCCGGTCAGGAGACCCATGACGAAGATGATCTGCCAGGCGAGCGGGTTGAAGAACCAGCCGCCCGGGTTGGGGAAGTTCGGCAGGTTCAGCCGGAACTGGCCCGTGACCGCCCAGAGCAGCACCGATCCGACAAGGAGCGTCCGCGGAAACCGCAGCGCCGCCAGAATGAGAGCCGGCGTGACCAGAAGCAGCGTCGCATAAAGCGGCAGGATGTTCGTGTAGCCGAGCTGATGGGTCAGCGCGGGCACGCCGATCAGGAAGCCCAGAGGCTTCTGGAACAGGATCCAGACCTGATTCTCATGCAGC
Source organism: Cereibacter johrii (assembly GCF_001720585.1). Lineage (GTDB taxonomy): Bacteria > Pseudomonadota > Alphaproteobacteria > Rhodobacterales > Rhodobacteraceae > Cereibacter_A > Cereibacter_A johrii. The sequence goes on from NZ_MABH01000230.1 coordinate 18,368, forward strand.
AGATCCGGGGCCGCAAACCAGAGAGCGAAGGCCGCCGAGATGGCGATGGCCCAGATCGTGGTGAGGAGATGGACGAGATAGAGCGTCCAGGCCCGGCGCCAGATCTTGCGGGCCGCGGCCCAGGTGGGCGTCCAGAACCCCTTGGAATAGGCGAGGCCCGCCGCGATCCCCGACATCAGCACGAAGCCCTCGGCCGCGTCCGAGAAGCCGAAGTTGCGGCTGGTGAAATTCTCCCAGACCGTTCCGGGCACATGGTTGATGAAGATCATCACCAGGGCCAGACCGCGGAAGACGTCGAGCCTCTTGTCGCGCGCCGCGACCTGGAGGGGACGGTCAGGCATGGCTGACCGCCAGTGCCGGAACAGCCTCGGGGGCGGGGCTGCGTTCCCAGTCCGCGAGGATCGCTTCATGCGCCAGAAGCACCGGCGTCGGCGCGACTTCGAGCGGCATGGTGAAAAGCGCCGAGCGGCTGCGCTTGGAGGTGACCGCGATCACGAGCGGCGAGAAGATCATGGGCAAGGCCACCGGAAGCAGCCAGGGCACGAGGCCCGGCGCGAAGTAATAGGTGGCGCCGATGCCGAGAAGGCCCCAGGTCACGATCCAGTGGCTGGCCGACCAGGCCTGCGCCAGGGAAAGGCTGCCGTCGCCGCGATTGTTGGTGGGCCAGCCGCCATCGCGGCCCAGCAGCACCTGCAGCACCGAGCGGGTCTGGAAGGCCATGAGGATCGGCGCGATGATGCTGGAGAAGACAAGCTCGGCCAGTGTCGAGACGAGGACGCGCCCCGCGCCGCCGAAGCCTGCCGCCCGGCCGGTCACGATGGCCTCGATGGCGATCATCAGCTTGGGCAGGAGCAGGAGGCCGAAGATGCCCACCGCGAGGCCGATGGCCTTCCAGGTCTCGTCCGAGGGGAAGACGGGGAAGGGCCAGTAGGGCACCGGGAAATAGTCGAGCGGCGGGGCGAAGAAGGGCGCCGCGATCGAGGCCATGATGAAGCCCAGCCAGAAGAGCGGCGCGATGTAGGCCATGATGCCCTGCAGGAACACGAAGCGGTTCCAGCCGCACAGGCCGGGCGCGAACAGGATGCGCCCGTGCTGGAGGTTGCCCTGACACCAGCGCCGGTCGCGCTTCGCATGGTCCACTAGATTCTCCGGGCCTTCCTCGTAGGAGCCGCGGATGTCGTCATCGAACCGGACGATCCAGCCTGCACGCGCGAGAAGCGCCGCCTCGACATAATCGTGGCTCATGACATGGCCGCCGAAGGGGGGCGGACCCGACAGCTCGGGCAGGCCGCAGCTTTCCGCGAAAGCCTGCACCCGCACGATGGCATTGTGGCCCCAGAACGGGCCGGTGCGGCCCTGCATCATCGCCAGCCCGCGCGCGAAGACGGGCGCATGAAGCGCGGCCGAAAACTGCATCGACCGCCCGAAGCGGGCGCGCGCCTTCGTCACCACCGGCAGGGTCTGGAGCAGCCCGAGACGTGGCTCGGCCTCCATCCGGCGCACCATGTCGACCAGCGTTTCGCCTTCCATCAGGCTGTCCGCATCGAGGATCACGGCGAACGGGTAGGCAGAGCCCGACTTCTGGATGAAATCCTCGATATTGCCCGCCTTGCGGCCGCGGTTCACCGCACGGCGGCGGTAGAAGATGCGGCCCTCGGCGTCGCGCTCGCGCAGGAGGCGCAGGAACCAGAAGCGTTCGCGCGCGGCGATGGCCTCGTCGCGGGTGTCCGAGAGGATCGCGAAATGGAACAGGTCGCGCCAGGGCGTGGCCGCGAGAGACGCGTCCATCGCCGCGATGCGCGAGAAGGTCGAGACAGGATCCTCGTTATAGACGGGAACGAGAATGACCGTGCGCGTCGAGATCGGCGCGTCGGGCGGCACGTTGGCCGGCCGTTGCGGGCGCGTGAAGAGACCGAGCACCGCATGGGCGGCGCCCCAGCCGAGCCACGAGGTCGAGACGAGGATCAGCACGCTCCGCGTGATGTCCATCGAATCGAGCCCGTCGGTCGAACCGAACTGCAGAAAAAGAAAGAAGGCCCCGGCTGCCGCGGTGAGGCTGATCGCCGCCGCGACGAGACGCGAGGCCAGCGTGACGGCGCGACGGCGCCGCTCCGCGGGCATGGCTCAGTGCTCCGGCCTCGGGGCACCCACCCCGAACAGCCGCAGCATCGAGAACAGGCCGGTCGCGGCCGGTTCAAGCTGCTGCTTGGGCATGGCGCAGGGCGCGGCCGGAGGTGCGCCGATCCGGTCCACCAGAACCGCGATATCTTCGACCGAGCTGGCCTCGAGGGCGCCGGTCTGCAAGGAGTCGGCAGAATTCGACATCAGGCTTTGATCCACTGATAGAGCCATGTTTCCGAGAGTTTGCGTCCATAACCGGCGATGTGCGCCGCCAGTTCCACCGTGGCCCCCTCGGCTGCGGCCACGTCGAGAACGAGACGCCATATGTCCATCCCGTCCAATCGTTCAAGAGTCTGCGTGACGATTTGTCCCTGCTGCACCGAGGTGATGGCTTCCACCTCGGCGTCGCCGGGAAGTCCGCCCAGCAGACCCCCTTTGAAATCAATGACGAACTTGCGGGTTTCGCCCGTATTCTCCACACCCGAAACGCCGCCGTGACCGGCCCGCGTCTCCCAGATATGGGCGATGTCGGACGGTTCTTCGATGGGCAGGGCCCCCCACCGGAGGCGGTAGGCGAATTCGCGCGCATCGCCGGCGGAGATCTGCCCTTCCGGCACCCAGAAGGCCACGATGTTGTCGTTCGTCTCGTAGCGGGTCGGGATCTCGACGAGCCGCACCATCCCCTTGCCCCAGTCGCCGATCGGCTCGACATCCACCGAGGGCCGCAGCTCGTAGTGCGCCTCGGCATCCTGATAGTCGTCGAAGGACCGCTTGCGCTGGTGCAGGCCGAAGGCCTGCGGATTCTCCTCGCCGAAGTAGCTGCTGGCCAGCCGCGGCGGGTTGTTCAGGGGGCGCCAGAGGATGTCGCCGTCGTGGCGCCGGACGGCAAGACCGTCGCTGTCATGCACGTTCGGGCGGAAATCGTCATAGGTGGCGCGGTTCTTCTCGCTGAAAAGGAACATCGAGGTCAGCGGCGCCACGCCGAGCTGGGTCACCGCACTGCGGAAGAAGAGGCGCGCCGTCACCTCGATCACCGTCTCGATGCCGGGCGTGATGACGAAGCGGTAGGCGCCGGTGACGCTCGGGCTCTCCATCGCGGCATAGAGGACGGCCGACAGGCCGCCGCCATGCGGACGCTCCAGATAGAAGCGCGAGAAGCGCGGGAATTCCTCGGGCGCGGAGGTGGCCGTGTTGACGGCCAGCCCGCGGGCGGAGATGCCGTAGCCGTTGCCGCGGCCGAGCGCGCGGAAGTAGCTCGCGCCGAGAAAGGCCACGAGCTCGTCGAAGACGTCCGGCCGGTTCAGCGGGAAGCTCAGCCGGAAGCCCGCCACGCCGGGCAGGTCGACGTGGGCCGCCACGCGCGTGGCCAGTTCGTTGCGATACTCGAAGTCGTCGGTCGAGAAGCGCACCTCGTGGACATAGCCGTCGGTCACGTCATAGAGGCGGACCGGAGCGCCGAAGAGCCAGCCGAGGTGGAAGGCCTGGATGCGGAACATGCTGTCCGTATCCGCCCAGCGCGAGCGGTCGGTGCGGAAGTTGATCGAGCGGTAATCGTCGTATTGCAGCTCGCCCAGAAAGCCCGTGAGGTTCTCGGGCTCCACATGCGGCTGGGTGGCCGCGACCCGCATCTCCTCTGTCAGCCAGTCGTAGCTGAACTGCTGCGGCGCAGCGACCGGCACGGAGGCCGGAGGCGCGTCGGCAGGCGCCTCCTGCGCCCGGAGGGGCAGCCCGATGAGCCCGCTTGCAGCGAGGGCGAGCGACGAACTTGCCGCGCTAAGCAGCAGGCGCCGGTTCAGGCGGGCGGAGGGGGCGGCAGGGGCGGGCATATCAGAGAGACGACGTCCGTTTTTCAAAGGCTTGCAGAGCACAAGTCCAAGATTCGCATCGTCCAGCAATATGGTTGTGCCGCAGGCACTTGCAAGCACAGGCAGCGTCGCATCGGGGGCGTGAGCGCGGATTCGCCGAAGATGTGTGCAAATCAGCGCACCTTCTCGCGCCACACGCCCGGCCGGTTCGGGCGCCGCCTCGAAACGCGCGCGGCGCGGCAGATGCTGCGGTGCAGACAGGCAGCGGAAGAACGGCAACCGACAGCGGCGCCGGCCCTGAGTCGCGGCTCCCAACAGCTGGAAAATCGAGGGTGCAGGACAGCCGAGCCCTCGGGGCTCAGTCGCGTTTCTCGGGGTAGGGGCGGCGGAGATAGAACAGCCGCTCGCTGGCCGGGGTCTTGTCCGCGGCCTCGGATTGCACCGCGGGCGCGATCCGTTCGGCCGCCTCGGCAAGCGCCGCCTCGATCTCGGTCAGGCCGTGGCGCTCGGCATAGCCCACGAGCGAGATCAGGTGAGGCACAAGCCAGCCGTGCTCGCTCCGGTCGTCCCGCGGGGGGCGCCGGGCGGCGAGTTCGGTCACCTTCGGCCGGTCTGGCTCAGGCTGCGCCATGCTGATCCTCCGTGGGGCGGCGGGCGGCCTATCATCGGCCGCCAGTCCGAAGTGCCTGCGTCAGGCTTCTTCCGCAACCGAGAAGATCCTGGTTGCGGCGGATGTCTGCCGCCGTTCAGGCCGTGACCGTCTGCGGTTGCGTCACGTCGTGGTAGATGCCGGCGAAGTCGCGGATGCGGTTCACACGCTCTTCCGAGCAGTCCATCAGAGCGGCCAGAGCCGTCACCTTGCCCATCGGCTTCGGCGTGCCGACATAGCCGTGCGGCGCATTGCCCGAGCGCTTCAGCACGCGGTCCATCACCGGGTCGATCACGGCGACCGCATCGGTCACACCCGCCGCCATGGCGAATTCGAAGGCGCCGATCATCACTTCGCTCGTGACATAGGCGATCGAGTTGCGGGCGCGGCCCGAGACCAGGCGGTCGGTGTCCACGCAGAAGCGCGTGGCTTCCCAGAGGGTTGCGCTGCGCAGCGGAGGCTCGCCGTCCAGGATCGAGCTGAACACGTCGGAGAGCATGTGCGGGCCGGTGGTCTGAAGCAGGCGCATGCAGCCGACGACGCGGCCCTCGTCATCCACGCTCACCACGTGAGCCGGATCCAGGTCGTCGAAGCGGTCGCGCTCCATCCCCTGCGAAATCTGGACGTCCCAGCCGAGTCGGTCCGCGAAAACGCGCTTGCGCAACCGGAACATGTCCTTCACGATGTCTGCGTGCTCGCGGAGGTTGAGCGAGTCGATGATGAAGATCATTCTTCAAACCCCAAGGTTGCGTAACATACGGCTATAGTTGCGCATCCCGACCCGTTTCGGCTATGAGGGGAATCCCGTAGCCGGACGGCTTCCTTTGGCAATTTCCGGTTGAATTTCGGTCCTCTGGGCGAGGGGAAGGGCTCAAAGTGCCTCATACGCCTTCCGGCGGAGCTCTCTCATCTCGGATAGACCAGACCCAGCCCGATCGCACGGCCCACGGCTTGCACCGTGGAGAGGGTGCCGAGCTTCTCGCGCGCCGAGCGCAGGTGCACCTCGACGGTGCGGTGCGAGATGCCGAGGATGTCGCCGATGTCCGTCTGCGACTTGCCCGCCGCCGCCCATTGCAGGACCTCGATCTCGCGCGCGGAGAGCCGCGGCTGGCGCAAGGCGCGTGAGATCACGTCCGAACGCATGACCGCATCATGCAGATGGACGGCCGCAACCTGCAGCTCGCCGATCACCGCGCGCTTGTGCTTCTCCCATTCCGGGCGCGCGCAGTTGCGCGTGACCGACAGAAGGCCCCGGTCGCCGTAGGGGCCGCGGACGGGCACCGTCAGTCCCTGGGGGGTGATGCCGAAATCCTCGGCGGCAAAGAAGACGGCCCGGAAGCGCTCGTCGCGCTCGAAGCGGCTCCAGTCCACGGGGGCGATGCTCAGCGCCGACTTGTGGATGGTGGGATCCACGCGGTGCAGGTTGCGCCGCATGTAGTGCATCTTCCAGCTGTCGGGATAGTTGGCATAGCCCTGGACCGCGCCCGTCATCGGGCTCGTCGTCGCATAGGAGGCATAGTCGAAGCCCAGCTTCTGGCAGAGCTGGTCGATATAGTCGAGGAAGCTCGCATCGTCCGTGGCAACTGTGCTGAGGTCGATGATGTCCATGCCGGCTCCCCCCGGCCATCGCGCAGCCGTCGTATTTATTTAGCACGTTCCAAACACCTTTGGGAGCCGTGCCTGACGTTGCGTCATCACACCTGCGGATTGCTGCCGGGTTAAAGGATGCCGCGACTCGCTGCGACCGAGGCGGCCTGCGCGGCGGTCTTGGCGTTCATCCGCTGGGCCGCACCCTTCAGGCGGGCCTTGACGGCGCTCTCCGAGATCCCCAGCGCATAGGCCATCTGCTTGTAGCGCATACCCGTCGAGAGCATCCGCAGCACCTCGACCTGGCTTTCGGTCAGCGACTGCGGCTCGTTCACATGGAGCGTGGTCAGCAGCTCGCGCAGGTCGACGATCTCGGCGTCGCTGAACTCCCGGTCGCCGCGGGCGAAGATGCCGAAACTCTTCTTCGGCACGGGCCCGCGCCCCGCCAGACATATGGTGGCCCCGTAGCGCATCCCATACTGCCGGTAGCGCGCGACCACCCCCAGCGGATCGGGCAGGTCGACCGCGCTCCAGCGCAGCGCCCCGTGGTTGGTGAAGGTCCAGCGCATCAGCGGGTCCTGAAGGGCGAGGCCCCGCGCCGTGTAGAGTTCCACGAACTGTTCCGGGAACGTGTTCAACTCGTCTTCGGGAGAGTAGAATCCAAGCCGAAGCGCCACATAGAATCCCGCTTGTGCAACCTGCAGGAATGCTTCCCTCATGTCTGACAGATGCATAAGCTTGTGCTGTTCCATTGTAATCCGACTGACCGTAAAGTAGCAGTCATGGGGCATGATGCCGTGCCTCTTTCTGATACACAACCTGCGGACCGATACAAAGCATGGTGAACGTTCCGAGCGTACGTGATCTACTTTCCGCCGTGGCCGCCCATTCCGACTGGCACTTCGCCATCGGGGTCCGGATCCGCTTTGCCAATCCGACTCTGCTCTATCAGACCTACCCTCAGGAGTGGGTGAACCTCTACGCGGAGAAGGCGATGATCTTCGTCGATCCGACGGTGCGCTGGGGTCTCGAACATCCGGGGATCTGCCGCTGGAGCGAGCTTCGCGACATGGACGAGCAGGGAGTCATGGAAAAGGCTGCGGAATATGGCCTGCGGTACGGGCTTGTGGTTTCGGTGGGCGAAGCGTCGGCGCGGACGCTCGGCTTCTTCTGCCGCAACGACCGCGAGCTCGACGATGCCGAGGCGCAGTTCGCGCTCGAGCATGTGCAGCAGCTCCATGACCTGACCGACGGAATCGCCAAATGCTCCGAGGCGCAGCTCGCCGAGCTTCGCAACCTGGGCGCGACGTTGCGTCGCTGATTCGTCGGTCGGCCGGAAGCGGCTTCGGGCTGCTGGCCCGATCTCGTGCCGCGCGCCGATTCTCGGGCACCGACAGGCGAGGGGCAGGGCGCTTCCTCGGCCTCTTGCCCTCTCGGGAATGGAATGGCCGCGGACTTGCTCTCCCGCGCTCCGCCCCTATCATCCGGCTCCTGCGCTGTCCCGAGCGCTCATCGCGCAGCAGTCCCGAGGCGGCATGACACGACCTTCCTTCCGTTCCCTGTCGAAACTTGCCTTGCGTCTCGGCGTCTGGGGCGAGCGGTGGACGGTGGCTTTCCTTCTGGCCATCTCGGCGCTGGGCTGGGCCTTCGCCCAGCTGGCCGATGAGATCGTCGAGGGCGACTCGCATGCTTTCGACGAGTGGCTGCTCCTGCTCATGCGCAACCCCGCCGATCCCTCCGATCCGCTGGGGCCCGCCTGGTTCGAGGAACTCGCCCGCGACGTGACCGCCCTGGGCGGCGTGGGGATTCTTGCCTTCCTCACCCTGGCCGTGGCCGTCTTTCTCGGTCTCACCGGCCGCTGGCGGACCATGTGGTTCGTCCTGATTGCCACGGGCAGCGGTCAGGCGCTGAGCTTCACCGCCAAGCGTTTCTTCGACAGGCCGAGGCCGGACCTCGTTCCGCACGAGACGATCACCTACACGGCGAGTTTTCCATCGGGCCATGCGATGATGGCGGCCGTGACCTATCTGACGCTGGCGGCGCTCGTGGCCCGCACGCAACCGCACCTGTGGGCCAAGGTCTACATCCTGACGCTTGCCGTGCTCGTGACGGTGGCCGTCGGCACGAGCCGCGTCTATCTGGGCGTCCATTGGCCCACCGACGTGCTGGCTGGCTGGACCGCCGGCTCCGCCTGGGCGCTCGGCTGCCTTCTGGTCGCGCGCTGGCTGCGGCGCCGTCGGATGATCGAGGCCTCGCCGGAGACGGAGGGGGCCGGGGACCGGCCTCTTCCGACCGTGCCGCGCTGACGTCGCGCCCATCGGGTCCGCGCCAGCCGTCCTTCGCGAAACCTGCCGCTCGGGCCCCGACAGGCGCCGGACGGCCGAAGCCCGGGTTGCCGTTCGCCGTGGGTTGCGTCCTATCCCGAACCGGAACGGATTCGAGCCGATCGGGACGGGCGCATGGGCTGCTTGTCCGAGAGATTTCAGGGTCACGAAGGGCAGCCGCGCGCCCGGACCTCTGCCCGCCGAAAAAGTCCCTGCGGGAGCCCGGAACGAAGTCATCACACCACACGTTCCCGTGATGGAGCCGGGCGATCCCGCGTGAGGTGCGGCACCGGGGAAACCGAGGGGTGGAATGCGAGATCGATACCGGGCGGGCCTCGGCCTTCTCATCCTGACGGCATCGGCCGGATGCGCGGGGCCCCAGTCGGTCTTCTCGGCCGGCGGCGCGGATGCCCTGCAGATCAATCGCCTCTTCACCGTGATGCTGGTGGGGGCCGTCCTGCTCTGGCTGTCGCTGAACGGCCTCTTTCTTTATGTCACCCGCCGCAGGCCGGGCCGCATGTCGCGCAAGCTGGCCGAGGGGGTCATCATCGGCGGCGGCATCGTGCTGCCGCTCGTGGTGCTGACGGCGCTCCTGTCCTGGGGCCTGTCGATCATGCCGGAGCAGCGCGCGCCGGGCGACGGGCTGCGGGTGCGGATCACCGGAGAGGAATTCTGGTGGCGGGTGGACTACTATCCGCCGGGTTCCGAAGAACCTGTGGTCTCGGCCAACGAGCTGCGCCTGCCCGCAGGCCCCCGCACCGAGATCGAGCTGCTGGCCGGGCGGGTGATCCATTCCTTCTGGGTGCCGGGTCTCGGGGGCAAGACCGACATGATCCCCGGGCGCACCACCCGGATGTCGCTCGAGCCGGTGACGCCCGGCATCTACCGCGGCCAGTGCGCCGAATTCTGCGGCGCCTCTCACGCGCTGATGGCCATGAATGCCGTCGTGCTCGAGGAGGCCGCGTTCGCCCGCTGGCTCGAGGCGGAAGCCGCGCCCGCACGGGCCGCCGAGGGCGAGGGACAAGCCATCTTCTTCCGTGAGGGCTGCGGCGCCTGCCATGCGATCCGCGGCACGCCGGCTGCGGGCGTCGTCGGCCCCGACCTCACCCACCTCGGAAGCCGCACGACGCTCGCCGCCGGGATCCTGCCAATGGAGCGGGCGGCGATGGTCTCCTGGATCGCGAATGCGGAGGCCATCAAGCCGGGCGTGCGGATGCCCGCCTACGGCCATCTGTCGAAGGCGGAACTCGAGGCCCTGGCGGCCTGGCTGGAGGCGCTCGAATGAGAACAGTCCGCGATACCGACGCGCCGGCTCCCGAAGGCCCATTTCCGCCGACAGAGGCCATGCTCGCCGAGCCGGTGCCGCCCGAGGTGGCCGAGGCGCAGGCCGACCGGCTGCGCCGGGTCTGGGCCACGCCCAAGGGCTGGCGCTACTGGTCGGCGGTGAACAACACCGAGGTGGGCGTCTGGTATGCCCTGACAGCGCTCGCCTTCATGCTCTGCGCGGGCGTGCTGGCGCTGCTGATGCGGGTGCAGCTCGCCGTGCCCGACAACGACTTCCTCTCGGCCGACCGCTTCAACCAGTTCTTCACCATGCACGGCTCGGCGATGATGTTCCTCTTCGCCGTTCCGATGTTCGAGGCGATCTCGATCATCCTGCTGCCCTCCCTCCTCGGTGCGCGGGACCTGCCGTTCCCGCGCCTGTCGGCCTATGGCTACTGGTGCTTCCTGATCGGGGGCGTCTTCGTGCTGGGCTCGATCCTGTTCGATGCGGCGCCCCGCTCGGGCTGGTTCATGTATCCGCCGCTCGCCACGCAGGACGAGGGGCTGGGCTCGGACATCTGGCTTCTGGGCCTGTCCTTCATCGAGGTGGCCTCGATCGCCGCCGCGGTCGAGCTGATCGTGGGGGTGCTGAAGTGCCGCCCGCCGGGGATGCGCGTCAATCTGATGCCGCTCTACGCCTGGTATGTGCTGGTCGTGGGGGGCATGATCCTCTTCGCCTTCCCGCCGCTGATCGCAGGCGATCTCCTGTTCGAGATGGAGCGCGGGTTCGACTGGCCCTTCTTCGATCCCGAACGGGGCGGGGATCCGCTGCTCTGGCAGCACCTGTTCTGGATCTTCGGCCATCCCGAGGTCTACATCATCTTCCTGCCCTCGATCGCCCTTGCCGCGATGATCGTGCCCACGGCGGCGCGCACCCCGATCGTGGGCTATTCCTGGATCGTGCTCTCGGCGGTGGGGACGGGCTTCATCAGCTTCGGCCTCTGGGTGCACCACATGTTCACCACCGGGCTGCCCGCCCTGTCGCTCGGCTTCTTCTCGGCGGCCTCCGAGGCGGTCGTCATCCCCACGGGCATCCAGCTGTTCGCCTTCGTGGCCACCCTCATGGTGGGGCGCGTCAAGATGATCCTGCCGATGCTCTGGATCGCGGGCGGTCTCGCCGTCTTCACCGCGGGCGGCCTCACCGGCGTCATGGTGGCCATCGCGCCCTTCGACTGGCAGGTCCACGACACCTATTTCATCGTGGCCCACCTGCATTACACGCTCTTCGGCGGCATGGTCTTTCCGGTCATCGCGGGCGTCTACTACTTCTACCCCGTCATCGCCAAGAAGACCCTGTCGGAGCGGCTGGGCCGCTGGTCCTTCTGGCTGCTCTTCACCGGCTTCAACGTGACCTTCCTGCCCATGCACCTGACCGGGCTGAAGGGGATGCCCCGGCGCGTCTTCACCTATCCGGGCCATGTCGGCTGGGACTGGCTGAACCTCGTCTCGACCGTCGGCGCCTTCGTCATGGCGGCCGGCTTCGCGGTCTTCGTCTGGGATCTCCTGCGTCCGAAGCGGGAGAAGCTGACCGAGCGCAATCCGTGGGGAGCGGGCACCCTCGAATGGACCCATGATCTCGAGGACGAATCCTGGGGCGTCCGCTCGATCCCCTACATCGACACGCGCTACCCGGTCTGGCAGCAGCAGCAGCTCGTGGACCGGATGGATGCGGGCCGCTTCTACCTGCCCGATGCCGAGGCGGGGCGGCGCGAGACGCTGGTGACCTCGGTGATCGACGGCCGCCCACTCCAGCTCCTGCGGATCGGGGGGCCGACCTGGAAGACGATCTGGGCCGCGATCTTCACGGGGGGCGCCTTCATCTTCCCGACCTTCGCCTGGTACGGGCCTGCCATCGTCAGCGCGGTTCTGGCCGTGGCCATGGTGGTCTGGTGGCTCTGGACCGGATCGGCCGAGATCCCCGAGAATGAGATGGCCGACGTGGGGCTGGGGCTCCGGTTGCCGATCTATGTCTCGGGCTCCGGGGCGGTCGGCTGGTGGGCCGTCTGGATCACGATGTTGGGTGACAGCACGGCCTTCGCGAGCCTGGTGTTCGGGGTCTTCTTCTACTGGACGGCGGGCACCGACTATCCCCCCGCGGGCGCTGCGCACGCGGACGGACCGCTGGCCCTCGTCACGATGTTGGGTGACAGCACGGCCTTCGCGAGCCTGGTGTTCGGGGTCTTCTTCTACTGGACGGCGGGCACCGACTATCCCCCCGCGGGCGCTGCGCACGCGGACGGACCGCTGGCCCTCGCGGCGCTGGCGCTGGGCGCGGCCTCCTGGGCGCTGACGCTCGCCGCGCGCGAGGCGAACCGCCGGCACCGCACGGGCCTGGCCCGGCTGTGCCTCTCCGCAGCGCCGCTCCTGACGCTCGCGACCGGGGCCGCGCTGATCGCCTCGCCCCATGTGGCGGGCCTCGAGCCCACGGAGCATGTCTATCCGGCCAGCATGTGGGTCCTCGTGGTCTGGACCGTCGCCCACCTGATCGCGGGCCTGATCTTCCAGCTCTACGGTCTGGCGGGCCTGATCTTCGGGCGGATCACGCCACGCTACGACGCGCCTTTGTGGAACTCGGCCCTGTTCTGGCACTTCCTGGGGCTGACCGTGCTGGTGACGGTGGCGATGATCGCGGGTGCGCCGCGGGTGCTGGGCTGAGGGAGGCGGCATGAGCGACGAGCGGAAGATCTCGCAGGAGCAGGAATTCTCCGAGGAGCGCGCGAGCCTCTGGAAGATCACCTTCGCCCCCACGATCTGGGCCGTGCATTTCGTGCTCTGCTACGGAGCGGCCGCCGTCTTCTGCGCCAAGGTCCCGCGCGCGGAAGCCCAAGTCGATCTCCTGCGCTGGGGCATGGCCGCGCTGACCCTGCTCGCCCTGGCGGGCATCCTGCTGGTGGCCCGCAGCGCCTGGAAGCAATGGGATTTCCTCGACGACTACGATTACGCCCACGCGGGCGGCAACAACGAGGACCGGCACGAGTTTCTGGGCCACGCAGCCTTCCTGCTCGCCATCGTCTCCTTCGTGGGCACCGTCTATACGGCGCTGCCCGCGCTGTTCGCGGGGACCTGCCGATGAGGTCCCGCACTCCGGAGGGATCCGCATGAGACCCGTCCTGCTTCTGGGAGGTCTGGCCGTGGCGGGCGCGCTGGCGGGGTCGGCCGTGGTCTTTCTCGGCCTCTACAACACCTCGGCACGGAGCGGGCACTGGCCCGGCGTGAGCTGGGTGCTCCACACCACCTTCCGCAACTCCGTCGAACTGCGCGCGCCGCCGCCCGAGGAGGTGCCCGATCTGACCGAGCCCATGGTGCGCCTCGGCGCCCGGCACTATGCCTCGGCCTGCGAGACGTGCCATGGCGCACCGGGCACGATGCGGACGGCCACGATCCGCGCCATGGTGCCCGCGCCCCCGCCCATCGCCGAGGCGGTCGGCTCCTGGACGCCGGCCGAACTCGGCTGGATCGTGCGCGAGGGCGTGAAGATGTCCGGGATGCCGGGCTGGCCTTCGGTGCGCAACGACGAGGTCTGGCCGGTGGTGGCCTTCCTCACCCGCGTGGGCGGCATGACCCATGAGCAATATGGGGCGCTGGTGGGACCCGCCTCCACCGAGGGTCCGCCGGGCTTCGGCTATTGCGCCGGATGCCACGGCACGGACGGCGTGTCGGGGAACGCGCGCATTCCGCGGCTCGACATCCAGACCCCGGACTATCTGGAGATGGCGCTGCTGGCCTACCGCGACGGGCGGCGGCAGAGCGGCTACATGACCCATGCCGCCTCCGCCGTGCCGGGCGAGGGGCTGCGGGCGCTGGCGCAGCGCTTCGGCCGGGTGCGTCCCGGAGGCGAAGAGGGGGCCACGCGCCCCGCCGCGGGACCGGAGGCCCCGGCGGAGGGGCCCGCGTGGGACATCCCGCTCACCACCCTCTCCGGGTCCTTCCACGGCGGGCCGGAACCTGCCGCCGCCGTGGCGACGCTGAGTGAG
>NZ_MABH01000231.1 GCF_001720585.1 Cereibacter johrii
GCGGCTGCGGGCACCGCTGCCCGCGCGCGGACCGGGCCTCTGTCAGGCGCGGCTTGCGCCGCTCCGCGCGAGGGGGCAAAAGGCGCCATGGCCAAATCCTCCCCCGTCTTCACCTGCCAGACCTGCGGCGCCGTCCACCGCAAGTGGGCCGGGCGCTGCGACGCCTGCGGCGCCTGGAACTCGATCGTCGAGGAAACGCCCCTGTCGAGCGGGCCGAAGGCGCTCGGCTCCAAGGGCCGCACCATCGCGCTGAGCGACCTCGCCACCGAGGAGGCGGCGCCGCCGCGCACCTCCTCGGGCATCGACGAACTGGACCGCGTGCTGGGCGGAGGCCTCGTGCCCGCCTCGGCGATCCTCGTGGGGGGCGATCCCGGCATCGGCAAGTCGACCCTCCTTCTCCAGGCAGCGGCGAGCTTTGCCAATGGCGGGGTGAAGTGCCTCTATATCTCGGGCGAGGAGGCGGCGGCGCAGGTGCGGATGCGCGCCCAGCGGCTCGGCCTCGGGCAGGCGCCGGTGGCGCTGGGGGCCGAGACCAACCTGCGCGACATCCTGACCACGCTCGATGCCGAGCGCCCGGCGCTGGCCATCATCGACTCGATCCAGACCATGTGGCTGGACAATGTGGAGTCCGCCCCCGGCTCGGTGGCGCAGGTGCGCGCCTCGGCGCACGAGCTCGTGACCTTCGCCAAGCGGCGGGGCGTGGCCATCGTCATCGTGGGCCATGTGACGAAGGAGGGTCAGATCGCAGGCCCCCGCGTCGTCGAGCACATGGTCGATACGGTGCTCTATTTCGAGGGCGAGCGCGGCCACCAGTTCCGCATCCTGCGCGCGGTCAAGAACCGCTTCGGCCCGGCCGACGAGATCGGCGTCTTCGAGATGACCGGCGGCGGGCTCGCGCAGGTCGCCAACCCTTCCGCCCTCTTCCTGTCCGACCGCGACCAGCCCGCACCGGGCTCGGCCGTCTTCGCCGGCATCGAGGGCACCCGCCCCGTCCTGACCGAGATCCAGGCCCTCGTCTCGCCCTCGCCGCTCGGCACCCCGCGCCGGACTGTGGTGGGCCTCGACAGCGGCCGGCTCTCGACCATCCTCGCCGTCCTCGAGGCGCGCTGCGGCATCCCCTTCGCGGGGCTCGATGTCTTCCTCAACGTGGCGGGCGGCATGCGCGTCTCCGAGCCCGCGGCCGACCTTGCCGTGGCCGCGGCCCTCGTCTCGGCCCGCGAAGATGTGGCAATTCCGCCCGACATGGTGCTTTTCGGCGAGATCTCCCTCTCGGGTGCCCTCCGCCCGGTGGCCCAGACCGAAAGCCGCTTGAAAGAGGCCTCGAAACTTGGTTTCTCGCAGGCAATCGCGCCGACCCGCTCGAAACTGGGCCAGGACGAGGGAATGCGGGTGCGCCAGATGCCCGACCTCGCGGCATTCGTGGGTGAGATGTTCGGGGCCGGGTAACGCCGAAGGAGCAGGCACATGGAAGGCTTTACCATCATCGACGCCGTGGTTGCGGCCGTCATCGTGCTGTCGGCGATCCTCGCCTACTCGCGCGGTCTCGTGCGCGAGGTCATGGCCATCGCGGGCTGGATCGCGGCCGCCGTGCTGGCCTTCGTCTTCGCAGCACAGGCGCAGCCGCTCATCAAGGAGGTGCCGGTCGTCGGCGACTTCCTCGGCGACAGCTGCGAGCTTTCGATCATCGCGGCCTTCGCGGCGGTCTTCGCGCTGGGCCTCGTGCTGCTCTCGCTCTTCACGCCGATCTTTTCCTCGGCCATCCGCAATTCCGCGCTGGGCGGCCTCGACCAGAGCCTGGGCTTCCTCTTCGGCGTGCTGCGCGGCGTCGTGCTCGTGGCGGTGGCGCTGATCGTCTACGACCGGGCCGTGGCCTCCGAGACCATCCCGATGGTGGATAATTCCCGCTCGGCCCGCGTCTTCGCCTCGTTCCAGGAGAATATCGACCAGTCGATCCCCTCCGACGCGCCCGGCTGGATCGTGGCCCGCTACGAGCAGCTCGTGAGCAGCTGCACCCTGCCCGCGACGCAGACACCGGCGCCCACCACCCCCGCGACGCCCGCCCCCGCACCCGCCAACTGACGGAGCACGGCTTTGTGAGGGTGACAGCGGCGTGACAAGCCACTACATGAGGGGCCAATCTCCCCTCGGATTCGGAGCCCTCCCATGCGCCCCTTCCTGAGCCACCCCTTCGACGATGACAAGTTGAAGGAAGAGTGCGGCGTTTTCGGTGTCATCGGTGTGTCTGACGCCGCCAACTTCGTCGCCCTCGGCATGCACGCGCTGCAGCACCGCGGGCAGGAGGCGGGCGGCATCGTCGCCTACGATCCCGAGCAGGGCTTCAACTCCGCCCGCCGCTTCGGCTATGTGCGCGACAATTTCACCGATCCCGACACGATGGCCACCCTGCCCGGCGCGCTGGCCATCGGCCATGTGCGCTATTCGACCGCCGGTTCGAAGGGCGCCACCGCCATCCGCGACGTGCAGCCCTTCTTCGGCGAATTCGCCATGGGCGGGGCGGCGGTCGCGCATAACGGCAACCTCACCAACGCGGCCGCGCTGCGGCGCGAGCTGATCGAGCGGGGCTCGATCTTCCAGTCCTCCTCGGACAGCGAATGCATTATCCACCTGATGGCGCGCTCGATCCAGAAGAACATCCCCGAGCGGATGAAGGACGCTTTGCGCCGCGTCGAGGGCGCCTTCTCGGTCGTCGCCATGACCCGCACCAAGCTGATCGGCGTCCGCGATCCGCTGGGCGTGCGCCCGCTGGTGATCGGCCGGATCGGCGAGGGCTGGGCGCTTTCCTCCGAGACCTGCGGCCTCGACATCATCGGCGCCGAGTTCATCCGCGAGGTCGAGCCGGGCGAGATGGTGGTGATCGACGAGACCCGCGGCATCGAGAGCTTCCACCCGTTCGAGCGCCGCGCCGCCCGCTTCTGCATCTTCGAACATGTGTATTTCTCGCGGCCGGATTCGATCCTCGGCGGCCGCTCGGTCTACGAGACCCGGCGCCAGATCGGGGTGGAACTGGCCAAGGAAGCGCCCGTCGATGCCGATCTCGTCTGCCCGGTGCCCGACTCGGGCACTCCGGCCGCCATCGGCTTCAGCCAGCAGTCGGGCATTCCCTATGCGATGGGCATCATCCGCAACCAGTACATGGGGCGGACCTTCATCGAGCCGACCGAGCAGATCCGCAACATGGGCGTGCGGCTGAAGCTCAACGTCAACCGCGCGCTCATCAAGGGCAAGCGGGTGATCCTCGTGGATGATTCGGTCGTCCGCGGCACCACGTCGCGCAAGATCAAGGACATGATCCTCGATGCGGGCGCGGCCGAGGTCCATTTCCGCATCGCCTCGCCGCCGACGGCCTGGCCCTGCTTCTACGGCGTCGACACGCCCGAGCGGAGCAAACTTCTCGCCGCGAACATGTCCGAGGACGAGATGCGCGACTGGATCGGGGTCGATTCCCTGCGCTTCATCTCGCTCGACGGGCTCTATCGCGCCGTGGGCGAGGCCGGAGGCCGCGATCCGAATGCGCCGCGCTACTGCGATGCCTGCTTCTCGGGCGACTATCCCGTCGCGCCCTCCGACAAGATCGAGCAGGGTTTCGAGATGAAGGCGGCGGAGTAGGCCGCCCGCGCGACGGGCGGGCGCATGCCCCATGGGTTGCGCGCCCCTGCATTTCCCGCCATAGGCTGAAGCGCCGCCGGCCCGGAGCCGCGGCGCTTTTCAGTCAGAAGGCCGCGATCCATGAGCACCCTGCCCTCGCCCCGCATTGCCCTTGTCACCGGAGCCTCGCGCGGGCTCGGCACCGCGATCGCCGAGGAGCTTGGCGTGGAGGGCTGGCACGTCATCGCGGTGGCGCGCACGACGGGCGGGCTCGAGGACATGGACGACCGCATCCGGGGGCGCCGCCCCGGGGCCGAGCCCGCGACGCTGGCGCCGATGGATGTGACGAACGACGATGCGATGCGCCACCTCTGCCGCTCGATCTTCGACCGCTGGGGCGCCGTGCATCTCTGGGTCCATGCGGCGGTCCATGCGGCACCGCTCTGCCCGACCGGCCATCTCGATCCGAAGGACTGGGAGAAATCCATCGCGACCAACGTCCGCGCGACCGGCATCCTGATCCCGATGGTCGAGCCGCTCTTGCGCGCGGGTCAGGGCACGGCGCTGTTCTTCGACGACCGCCATGCGGGCGAGCCCTTCTTCGGCGCCTATGGCGCGACCAAGGCCGCTCAGATCGCGCTGGTCCGGAGCTGGCAGGCCGAGACGCAGAAGATCGGCCCGCGCGTGCTGATCGAGACGCCCGAGCCGCTGCCGACCGCGACCCGCGGGCGCTTCTTCCCGGGCGAGGATCGCGACAGGCTTACCGACATCCATACCGAGGCGAAGCGGATCCTCGCGGGGCTCTGACCGGGCCGGCAGGTTCCCTCGAGGGTGAGCGCCGCCGAATACGGGCGGCGCTCCAGCCCACAGGCGCCCTGCGCTAGCGTTCGATCAGCACCGCCACGGGCAGGCGGCCGAAGGCGAGCGTGCCGCTGGCCTCGGTGCCCGTCACCAGATCCTGCCACCGGCCCTGCGGGAGGCTCATCCCCTGGGCGGGGTGGGCGGCCCGGTTCAGCCGGCAGGCGACGAGCATCCGCGCGCCTTCGCCCGCGCGCAGGAAGGCGCAGATCCCCTCGCCCGCCTCCACGGGCTCGTAGCTGCCGCCTGCGAAGAGATCCGGCAGCTCGGCCCGCAGCCCCAGAAGCCGCGCGGTCAGCGCGAGCTTCACCGCCCCCGCCTCGGGCGGCACGTCCGCCGGCACTTTCTCCTGCATCTCCAGAAGCATCCGTTCGCGAAGCGCGAAATCCACCGGGCGGCGGTTGTCGGGATCGACGAGGCTCTGCTCCCAGAGGTCCGCGCCCTGATAGATGTCGGGCACGCCGGGCACGGTCAGCTTCAGCACGGTCTGGACGAGGATGTTCGCCAGAGCCTCGGGCGCGATGCGGCCATGGAAGGCCAGGAACGAGCGCAGGAAGGCGCTGTCAGGCGTGCCCAGGGCGCGCCCGATGAAGGCGCAGAAGGCCGCCTCATAGGCCTCGTTGCCGAAGACCCAGCGGGTGTTGACCGCAGCCTCGCGGATCGATTTCAGCATGGCCGCCTCGACCCGCTCGCGCAGGGCCGCCAGATCCTGGGCCTCCGGCGCCTCGGTCCAGTCCATCGGCCAGACGCCGAGCAGGAGCTGGTAGAAGAAATATTCCTCGCTGAGATCCACGGGTTCCTCGTCCGAGGCGAGCATCCCGTGCCATTCCTCGACCTTGGCCGCCCATTCCCCCACATGGCTGCCGATGGCCGCGATGCGCATCCGCGCATCCTCGCCGCGCTTCGTGTCGTGGGTCGAGGTGGTGAGCATGGCGCCCGGCTCGCGCGCCGCCCGATCCCGGTTCGCTTCATGGAAGGCCGCAAGGCTCACGCCGAAATGGCCGGGCTCGCTGCCGACCTCGTTCAGCGCGATCAGGCGCGAATAGCGGTAGAGCGCCCGGTCCTCGAGGCCCTTGGCCATCACCGGCCCGGTGAACTGCTGCAACCGCATGACGAGGGTCAGGATCTCGTCGCGCTTCTCGGGCTGCTCCTCGGCCAGATCCAGCGTCATGACCCCGCCGATGAAATCGTAGATGCCGGGGTCGATCTCGGGCGCACGGGCCTTGGCCCGCTCCACCGCCGCCTCGACCCGGGCCCGGTCGGCCTCGGCCAGCCCGGAGGCATCGGCATAGGTGCGGTAGACGTCGAGCCCCGCGATCACCTGCGAGAGGCCCGACCGCACCGCCGCCCGTCCGAAGTCGCGCCGGCGCGGATCCTCGGCCACCAGCGCCAGAAGCCGGTCCGTCAGGCTCTCGAGCTCGGAGGCCATGGGTTGCGCCATGATCTCGAGCTTGGCCTGATGGACCAGATCCTCGGGGCTCGCGGACTGGCCGGTGAAGCCCGCATGGATCTCCGTCAGCGCCTCCTCGGCGGCCGGATCGAGGATCAGGCCCACGGCGAGGTTCGCGAATTCGTAGCCCGTGGTACCGTCGGCCCGCCAGCTCTCGGGCAGGCTTTCGTCGGGGGCGAGGATCTTCTCGACATAGAGCGGGAACGGACGGTCGAGCGCGTCGCGCAGGCGCAGGCAGTAGCCCTTGGGATCGACCAGCCCGTCGATATGGTCGATGCGGATGCCCTCGACCACGCCCTCCTCCATCAGCCGCAGGATCAGCCGGTGCACGCCCGCGAAGACCTCGGCCTTCTCGACGCGGACGCCCGCGAGGTCGCTCATGGTGAAGAAGCGGCGGTAGTTGATCGCGTCGCTGTCCATCGAGAACTTGACCGCGCGCCAGTTCTGCGCCTCGGCCAGCCGGTCGAGCGCGGCCCAGCTGTCGAGATCGCCGGGCGTGCCCCGGAAGGCCTCGACGGCCGGCGTGGGATCGATGTCGCGCAGCCGCCGCCGCAGGTCGGGCCAGACGGGATCGGAGGGCTCGGCGGCGCCCGCCGCCTCGAAGGCCGCGGCCAGCTCCTCGAAGCCCGGCGCCGCGCGCAGGATCGTCGCGTAGCTCTGCGGAGAGATCGGCAGCTTGTGCGTGTCATGCGCCCAGATGGCGAAGGCGCCGCGGTCGGGCTCGTAGCGCAGTTCCATGTCTCCCTGCGCCAGCACCTCGCCATACTGATCGCCGAGGAAGGGCATCAGCACCTTCCCCGCAAGGCCCGGCGTCGCGCTCTCCCAGTCGATGTCGAACCAGTCCGCGACGGGGCTCTGGCGCCCCCATTCCAGCACCGAGAGCCAGAAGACATTGTCCGCCCCGCCCACGCCCATGTGGTTCGGCACGAAATCGACGATCACCCCCATGCCGTGGTCGCGGAAGGTCGCGGCCATGGCGCGGAAGTCCTCTTCGCCGCCGAGCTCGGGGCTGATGAGGCTGTAATGGACCCCGTCATAGCCGTGGGTCGAGCCCTCGCGCGCGGCGAGGATCGGCGAGGCATAGAGATGGCTGATCCCCAGCCGCGCGAAATAGGGCGCGAGCCGTGCCGCATCCGAGAACCGGAAGTCGGAGGTGAACTGGATGCGGTAGGTGGCGCGGACGCTCATGAGGGCTCCCTTGGTCGCTCGGCTTCGAGGGCCCCGGCGATGCCGCGGAACAGCGCGGTCTCGCCCAGAGCCTCCAGCGGCACGCCGAGCCTGCGCCGCCAGTTGGGATGTTCGTCCACGGTCGAGGGCACGTTCACCGGCGCCACCTCGCCAGCCATATCCTCGATCCGCACCGCGAAAAGGCGCGAGGGCGCGCGGGCGAGATGGCGGTGCACCGCCACGACCAGCGCCTCGGACGGATCCTCGGGGCCGATCCGGTCGATCTCGTCCCAGCCCATGAGGCCCGCCCGCGCCAGATCCTCGAGCAGCTGGCGCCGCTCGATCCAGCGGAAGTCGCCCTGCTGGCGGGCGGCCTCGTCCGAGATCAGGCGGAAGTCGCGCCGGATCGCCACATCGTCGCCCCGCCACCAGCCGCGGAAGGTGGGCAGGTCGTGGGTGGAGAGGCAGACGAGCGCCTCGCGCGGATAGTGCTCGGGCGCGATATAGCCGTGGTCGTGCCGCTCGAAGAGCAGGATGCGGTAGGAGAGGATGTTCATCCGCGCCATCAGCTCGCGGAAGCCATCCGGCACGTTGCCCAGATCCTCGCCGATCACGATGGTGCGGTTGCGGCACGAGGCTTCGGCCAGCGCGCGCAGCATGTCCTCGATCGGGTAGCGCACATAGGTGCCCTGCGGCGCGCCCATCCCGTCGGGGATGAGGAAGAGCTGCCAGACGCCCATCGCATGGTCGATCCGCAGCGCGCCTGCGCGGCGCGTGGCATCCTGCATCAGCGCCCCGAAGGGGGCGGCGCGCAGATCGGCGAGCTTCACCGGAGAGAGGGGCGCCAGACCCCAGTCCTGACCCTGCGCGTTGAACCAGTCGGGCGAGGCCCCGATCCGGAGGCCCGACACGGCCAGGCTCGGGTCCGACCAGGTGCTCGATCCGTCCGGCACCTCGCCCACGGCGAAGTCGAGATAGAGCCCGATCTTCATCCCGGCGGCGCGGCAGGCATCGCGCGCCTCGCCGAGCTGCCGGTCGGCGATCCATTGCAGCCAGAGGTGGAAGCCCACCTCGTCGCCCCGCGCGTCGGCGAAGTCGATGACGGCCTGGCCCTCGGCGTCGTGGAACTCCACCGGCCAGCCGAGCCAGCCCGCGCCATGGCCATCCGCGACCATCTGGCCCGAGATCGCCTCGAAGAGCGCGTGGCGACGCAGGAGCTCGCCACCGTCGGCACAGAAGCGCATGAAGCCCATCGCATCGTCCGGCCCGTTGCGCCACAGACGCCGGAGCGCGCCGATCTTGGCTGCGGCCACCGCCGGATAATCGACGAGATCGGGCGCGCGCAGCCGATCCAGCCCCTCGGGCGCGAGGTCGGGCGTGTAGCCCGGCACGCGGTCGACCGCGATATAGAGCGGGTTCAGGAAGCGCCGGTTCGAGGGCGAGAAGGGGCTGGTGTGGGCCGGATTGGCCAGAAACAGCGCGTGAAGCGGGTTCAGGCCGATGAAATCGGCCCCCGCGGCGCCTCCGATCCGCGCCAGATCGCAGAGATCGGCAAAATCGCCGATACCCCAGTTGCGCTCGGAGCGCAGCTGGTAGAGTTGCGCGGCAATGCCCCAGCGCCGCATCTCGCCCTCGGGCAGGAAGCAGCTGTAGCCTTCGGGCGCCCGCATCTCGGGCGGCGGCCGGTCGGGCGGCGGTCCCTCCAGCGGGATGCCGAAGGCCCCCAGCATCTCGCGCAGCGTCTCGACGGGCGCGCGGACGAACTCGCCGCCGAGCGCGTGATAGCTGGGCTGGATGGCGAACTCGGCCGCCCTGTCTTCGATGGTCCGGCTCATGAAGTCTCCTCGAGCGTGACCAGCACCGACCAGGGCGGCAGCGGGCTGCCAGCCTCGGTGCCGGGAGAGGCATGGATCACACGGCCCCCGGCCTCCGGCAAGTCCTGCGGCCGGTCGTCGAAATTGGCGCGCAGGCGAAGGACCGCGCCGTCGAGCTGCCAGTCCACCGCCACCAGATCGTCCGAGACCGCCACGATGCGCCCGCCGTTTCCGGGCGCCCGTTCGAGCCGCGGCGCGACCTCGCGGGCACGGGTGGCGAGCAGATCCTTGACGAAGGCCATCCAGGACCGGCCGCGCGCGGTGTCGCGGTGCAGCCAGTCGAGCTTCGAGGAAAGGAACGTGCCCTCGGAATTCGGATCCGGCACCGTCCGGTCGAGATCCAGCCCCTGGAAGGCCGAGAAATGTTCGAACTCCTTGCGCCGCCCGTTGCGGACGGCATCGGCGAGCTCTCCGTGGAAGTCGGTGAAGAAGGTGAAGGGCCGCGTCTCGCCCCATTCCTCGCCCATGAACAGCAGCGGCACATGCGGCGAGAGCAGCAGGACCGCCATCATCGCGCGCAACCGTGCCTCGGGCGCGAGCGTCGTCAGCCGTTCGCCGAAGGCGCGGTTGCCGATCTGGTCGTGGTTCTGGAGGAAATCGACGAAGGCGAGCGGCGGCAGATGGCCCGACGGCTTGCCACGCGGCTTGCCCTCATGCTCGGAATGCTCGCCCTGATAGACGAAGCCCTCGGCCAGCGCGCGAGCATATTTGCGCCAGTGATCCTTCACGAAGTCGCAGTAATAGCCCTCGGTCTCGCCCGTCAGCAGGACATGGGCCACATTATGCAGGTCGTCGTTCCATTCGGCCGTGTGCAGCACCACCTCGCCGGAGGATCCCCGCTCGTGCAGCCGGGTGATGTTGCGGTTGTCCTCGGTGGTGAGATGGATCGGCCGGTCGGGGATGCGCTGCCGGATCGTGCGGGCCAGATCCACCAGCACCTCGGGGTCCGACTCCGGGTCGCGGATATGGTCGGCCGCATCGATGCGCAGCCCGTCGAAGCGGAACTCGGTCAGCCAGTAGAGCGCATTGTCGAGGAAGAAGCGGCGCACGGCCGGCAGGTGATAGGCGATGGCGATGCCCCAGGGCGTATGCCGTTCCGGATCGAAGAAGTCCGCGGCATAGGCGCCGAGGTAATTCCCCTCCGGCCCGAAATGGTTGTAGACCACATCGAGCACCACGCTCATCCCGAGGCCATGGGCCGCGTCGATCAGGGCCTTCAGATCCTCGGGCGTGCCATAGGCGGGATGGGGCGCATAGAGCAGCACCCCGTCGTAGCCCCAGCCGCGGTTGCCTCCGAACTGCGCCACCGGCAACAGCTCGATCATCGTGATCCCGACTTCGGCCAGATGCGGCAGGTGCTCGATGGCGGCGCGGAAGGTGCCTTCCTCGGTGAAGGTGCCGATATGCAGCTCCATCACCACGGTCTCGGCCCATGGCCGCCCGGTCCAGTCGTGCTGCCAATCGAAGGAAGGCGCGACCAGACGCGACAGGCCGTGCACATCGCCCGCCTGCGCCCGTGCCGCGGGGTCCGGCACCACCTGTCCGCTTTCGAGCACGAAGCCATAGTCCATGCCCGGCTCTGCGGGCACCTGCACCTCGAACCACCCGTCGTCGCTGCGCGTCATCGGGTGATCCGTTCCGTCGAGTCTCAGCACCAGCCGCTCCTGCGACGGCGCCCAGAGCCGGAAGCGGCCGAGGCCATCCTCGATCCGCGGTCCCCAGGCCCAGTCGTTCATTCAGTCTCCTCCAGAACCAGAAGTGTCCGCGGCGGCACGGCAAAGCCCGCCGCCCGCTGTGGTTCGGGCCGCTCCGGCACCCGCCCCGCCGCCGTATCCAGCAGAAGCCCCCATCCCCGGCCGACGTCCGGCAGGGAGAAGGGCACCTCCTCGAAATGGCTATTGAGAAGTGTCAGCAGGGCCGGCTTGTTCCGGATCAGCAGCCCCAAAGTTCGCGCCGCCGGATTGTGCCAGTCGTCGGGCTCCATCTCTTCCCCGTCGGGGCGCAGCCAGCGCACCTCGACCGGCTCCTCTCCCACCGCCGCCTTGTGCAGGAACGAGGGATGGCGCAGCAGCGGGCGCGACTTGCGAAGCGCGATCAGCCGCCGGGTGAAGTCGAGAAAGGCCGCGTCCCGCGGCTCGAGCCCGTCGAGCTTCAGCCAGTTCATCGCATTGTCCTGGCAGTAGGCGTTGTTGTTGCCGGCCTGGCTGCGGCCCACCTCGTCTCCCATCAGAAGCATGGGCGTGCCCTGCGAGATCAGGAGCGTGCCCATCATCGCCCGCCGCATCCGGTCGCGGAGGTCGAGCACCTCCGCATCCTCGGTGGGCCCCTCCGCGCCGCAGTTCCAGCTGCGGTTGTCGGAATGGCCGTCGCGGTTCTCTTCCTCGTTCGCCGCATTGTGCTTGTCGTTGTAGGACACGGTATCGGCGAGCGTGAAGCCATCGTGCGCGGTGATGAAATTCACGCTGGCCCAGGGACGCCGCCCCCGGCGGTCGAAATGCCCGGCCGATCCCAGCAGCTGCGAGGCGAGCCCCGGCAGCTCGCCCTCATCGCCCTTCCAGTAGGAGCGCACCGTGTCGCGATACTGATCGTTCCACTCGGCCCATCCGGGAGGGAAGTTGCCGAGCTGATAGCCCTCGTGGCCCGTGTCCCAGGGCTCGGCGATCAGCTTCACCCGGCTCAGGACCGGATCCTGCCGCACCGCGTCGAGAAAGACCGCATTCGCGTTGAACCCCTGCCGGTCGCGCCCGAGCGAGGTCGCCAGATCGAAGCGGAAGCCATCGACATGGCAGGCCTCGACCCAGTAGCGCAAACTGTCCATGACCATCTGCAGCACCCGCTGGTGCCCGAGGTTCACCGTGTTTCCGCAACCCGTCGTGTCGTAGTAATAGCGCGGATCGTCGCCCAGCATGTAGTAGCTGGCATTGTCGATCCCCTTGAACGAGAGCGTGGGCCCGAGGTGGTTCCCCTCGGCCGTGTGGTTGTAGACCACGTCGAGGATCACCTCGATCCCGGCCTCGTGCAGCCGGCGCACCATCAGCTTGAATTCATGCACCCCGCCGCCGGGCGAGATGTAGCGCGTGGCCGGCGCGAAGAAGCCGATCGTGTTGTAGCCCCAGTAGTTCGTGAGCCCCTTCTCGATCAGGTAGCGGTCGTCGAAGAAGGCCTGCGTGGGCATGAGCTCGATGGCGGTCACACCGAGCGTCACCAGATGCTCGATGGCCCGCGGGTCGGCCAAGGCCGCGAAGGAGCCGCGCACCCGGTCGGGGATGGCGGGATTGAGGGCGGTCATGCCCTTGACGTGGGCCTCGTAGATGATCGTCTCGGCCCAGGGGATGTTCGGCGGATAGTCGGGCCCCCAGGTCACGGCCGGATCGACGACCACGCATTTCGGCATGACGAAGGCCGAATCCCGGCGGTCGAACGAGAGGTCGGCGCGGGCATTGCCCATCCGGTAGCCGAAGACCGCATCGTGCCAGACCACCTCGCCCTGCAGCATCAGCGCATAGGGGTCGATCAGGAGCTTGTTCGGATTGAAGCGGAGCCCCGCCTGCGGCTCGTAGGGCCCGTGGACGCGGTAGCCGTAGAGCTGCCCGGGGCGCACCTCGGGCAGATAGCCGTGCCAGACCTCGTGGGTATATTCCGGCAGAGCCACGCGGGCGATCTCGCGCCGCCCGCGGGCGTCGAACAGGCAGAGCTCGACCTTGCGCGCATGAGCCGAGAAGATGGCGAAGTTGGTGCCCGACCCGTCCCAGGTCGCCCCGAGCGGGAAGGGCCTTCCCTCGCGCAGCGCAAAGCTCATGCAGGCGTCACGAAGATCGTGGCAAGCGGCGGCAGCGTCAGGCGCAGCGAGGCCGGCCGGCCGTGCCAGGAGACCTCCTCGGCCTGAAGACCGCCGGGATTGCCCACGTCCGAGCCGCCGTAGATCGCGGCGTCGGAGTTGAGGATCTCGCGCCATTCGCCGCCCTCGGGCACCCCGATCCGGTAATCCGACCGCACCACGGGCGTGAGGTTGCAGACCGCCAGCACCGGCTTCTCGCCAGGCGCCTTGCGCAGGAAGCTCAGCACGCTGTTCTCGGTATCGCCGGCATCGATCCACTCGAACCCTTCGGGATCGCAATCCATCCGGTGCAGCGCGGGGCGCCTGCGGTATTCGCGGTTCAGGTCGGCCACGAGGCGCTTCATCCCCGCGTGGGACGGATCGTCGAGCAGATGCCAGTCGAGCGAGGCATCGTGGTTCCATTCGCGCTCCTGCGCGAACTCGCCGCCCATGAACAGCAGCTTCTTGCCCGGATGCGCCCACATGAAGCCGAAATAGGCCCGGAGGTTGGCGAACTTCTGCCAGCGGTCGCCCGCCATCTGCCCGATGAGCGAGCCCTTGCCGTGCACCACCTCGTCATGGCTGAGGGGCAGCACGAAATCCTCGGAATAGGCATAGACCATGCCGAAGGTCAGGTCGTGCTGGTGGTGCTTGCGGTGGATCGGGTCGCGCCGGAAATAGGCCAGCGTGTCGTGCATCCAGCCCATGTTCCACTTGAAGCCGAAGCCGAGCCCGCCCTCCTCGACGGGGCGGCTCACCTGCGGGAAGGCGGTCGATTCCTCGGCGATGGTGATGCAGCCCGGATGGTCGAGCCGGACGCGCTCGTTCACGCCGCGCAGGAAATCGATCGCCTCGAGGTTCTCGCGCCCGCCATGCCGGTTCGGCACCCATTCGCCCGCGTTCCGCGAATAATCGAGGTAGAGCATCGAGGCCACCGCATCCACGCGCAGCGCATCGACATGGTAGCGGTCGAGCCAGAACAGGGCCGAGGCCTGCAGGAAGTTCGACACTTCCTGTCGGCCGAAGTTGTAGATCTGGGTGTTCCAGTCGCGGTGAAAGCCCTGCCGCGGGTCGGCATGGTCATAGAGATGGGTCCCGTCGAAATTGGCGAGCCCGTGGGCGTCGGACGGGAAATGCGCGGGCACCCAGTCGAGGATGACGCCGATGCCGTCGCGGTGGAGCCGGTCCACCAGCCGCGCGAAGCCCTCGGGCGGGCCGAAGCGCGCGGTGGGGGCGAAGAGCCCGATGGGCTGATAGCCCCAGGAGCCGGTGAAGGGATGTTCGCTGATCGGCAGGAATTCCACATGGGTGAAGCCCATCTCGCGCACATAGGCCGACAGCTCCTCGGCCAGCGCGTCGTAATCGAGCCCCAGCCGCCATGAGCCCGCATGGACCTCGTAGATCGAGATCGGCGCATCGCGGCGCTGGCGGCTCGCGCGCTCCTGCATCCAGCCCGCATCGTGCCACTCGGCCTCTGGCAGCCCGTGGATCACCGAGGCCGTGGCCGGCGGCGCCTCCTGCGCGAAGGAGAGAGGGTCGGACTTGAGCGGCAGCCGCTCGCCCGAGGGGCCGAGGATCTCGTACTTGTAGAGATCGCCGGTATGGAGGCCCGGAATGAACAGCTCCCACACGCCCGCGCCGATGCGCTTGCGCATCGGGTGGCGGCGGCCGTCCCAGGCGTTGAAGGCGCCCACGACCGAGACGCGGCGGGCGTTCGGCGCCCAGACGGCGAAGCTCACGCCCTGCACGCCCTCGATCTCGGCCGGATGGGCGCCGAGCCGGGTATAGAGCTGATAGTGCCGCCCCTCCCCGAGCAGATATTCGTCGAGCTCGCCCAGCACCTCGGGGAAGCGGTAGGGATCGTCCGCCTCCCACTCGTGCGGGCCCGAGACGAAGCGGAGGCGGTAGGGGAATTTCTCCTCGCCCGGCACCGTGCCCGCGAAGAAGCCCTCGGCGCCGATGCGCGCGAGAGAGGCGAGCACCTCGCCCCCCTGCCCCAGCACCGCAACCTCCGCGGCCTGCGGGGCGAAGACCCGGACCGACAGCGGCGTGCCGCCGCCTCCGTGCATGCCCAGCACGCGGAAGGGATCTCCGTGCGTTCCGCGCATGATGGCGGCCACGTCGCTTTCGGGGACGAGCTCCCCGGGCTTCGATGTCACGTTCATGCAGGTGTCCTGTCCAACAGTTCCAGAAGGCCGCGCAGCGGGATGCCGACCCAGGCGGGGCGGCTGCCCAATTCGTAGGAGGTCTCGTAGACCGCCTTCTGCACGAGGAAGAGATCGAGCAGCGCCTCCTTCAGCGCCGGGTCCGAAGGCAGGCTCGCGGTTCCGGCGGACGCGCCCTCGTAGGCGGAGAGGAAATCGGCCACCGCCTGTTGCCGCCAGGCCTCGGCCCGCTCCACCGCCCGCTCGCTTGCCGGGCCGAAGCTTTCCTCGTGACGGGCGAGGGCTGCGGCGGCGGCATAGTCGAACGAGCGCAGCATCCCGGCCACGTCGCGGAGCGGCGAGGATTTCTCGCGCCGTTCCTCGAGCGTGCGGCGCGGTTCGCCCTCGAAGTCGATGATGGCGACATCGTCCTGCGCAAGCAGCACCTGACCCAGATGGTAGTCGCCATGAATGCGGGTCAGCGCGCCCGACGGCTCGAAGCCGGTGACGCGGTCGAGCCGCGCCAGCAGGTCTTCGCGCCGCGCCAGCAGCGCCTCGGCCAGGGGCAGCACCTCCTCGGGCAGGTGCGTCCGCTGCCGTTCGAGCACCGACAGCATGGCCTCCGCCTCGCGCCGCGCCCCCTCGGCCCAGCCCGTCAGATGCTCGGCCCTCAGCGGCTCCATGCGGAAGGCCGCCTCGTCGGTCTCGGTGGCGAAGGCCTGATGCAGCTCGGCCGTGCGCTGGCCGAGAAGGCCCGGGATGGTCAGCGGGAAGGAGAAGCCGTCCTTCTCCTCTTCCGGCGCCTCGGCGGCGCTCCAGGCGCCGAAGTCGCCCAGATCGCGCACCAGCGCGTCGAAGAGACCGCGCCAGGCATCGCCCATGTTGGCCACGAAGGCGAAGGCCGCGGCGAGGACGGTCGCCTCGCCCTCGGCCGGACGCAGGCTCACCACGCCGAGATAGCGGGGCGTGTGGGTGTAGCCCGCCACTTCCGTCAGGAAGCGCGCCACCTCGACGTCCGGCTGCTCGCCCGCCCGGAGACGGCGGTAGAGCTTGAGGATCAGGCGGTCGCCGAAGGCGATCGAGATGTTCGACTGCTCGGCCCCGAGATAGCGCGGCTCGCCCGGGTCGGCGATCTCGGCAAGGGCCGAGCCCGGCTCGAACACCACCTCGCCCCCGGCCCCCGAGAGCCTGCGGCCCTCACGCAGCGCCTCGAGCATCGCCTGCGCCATCTGCTCGTCATAGGCCCCATCGATGAGCGCGCCCACCTGCGGGCCGCGCCGGACCTTGGCCAGGGTGAAGCTCAGCTTGGGCGCCCCGGCCCGGAGCTGCTCCTCGCCCCAGAGCGCGGAGGCGGGCAGGAAATACTGCTGCGCCTCGCCGCCCACATCGGCATCGAGCCGGACGAGGGCGTGATCGGCGGAGAGCGAGCCCAGAACGGCCAGCTTCACCGCGCTGATCTTCTCTTCCTTGGCCCCGAACCAGCGTTGCAGCGGCAGCCAGTTCGGCAGCACGTCGGCCTCGAACTGGCGCGTCTCGCGGCCCGTGAGCGCGGTTTCCGCCCGTCCGTCGCGCGTCGTGAGCGTGATGAAATCGGGCAGCGTCTCGGGCATCGGCTGGTGCCAGCTCGGCAGCGCCTGCTGGTCGGACAGGATGAACCAGTAGAAGCCGTAGGGCGGCAGCGTCAGCATGTAGGGCAGATCGCCCACCGGCGGAAACTCCGACCGTCCCGTAAGCTCCACCGGCACCGCGCCGCGGAACCGGGCGAGATCCAGCTCGACCGCCTGCGCCGTGTCCGAGAGGTTCGCCACGCAGAGGATGTCCGTGCCCTCGTGGCTGCGCACATAGGCCAGCACCTTGCGGTTGCGCGGATAGAGCAGGCTCATCGAGCCGCGCCCGAAGGCCGGATGCTGCTTGCGCACCGCGATCAGGCGCCGCGTCCAGTTCAGGAGCGAGGACGGGTCTGCCGCCTGCGCCTCGACGTTGATCGCCTGATGGCCGTAGACCGGGTCGAGGATGGTCGGCAGGTAAAGCTGCTGCGGATTGCAGCGCGAGAAGCCGCCGTTGCGGTCGGCCGACCATTGCATGGGCGTGCGCACCCCGTCGCGGTCGCCGAGATAGTAGTTGTCGCCCATGCCGATCTCGTCGCCGTAATAGACGATGGGCGTGCCCGGCATCGACATCAGCATCTGGTTCAGAAGCTCGATCTTGCGCCGGTCGTTCTTCATCAGCGGCGCCAGCCTGCGCCGGATGCCGAGATTGATCCGCGCCCGCGAATCCTCGGCATAGAAGCGCCACATGTAGTCGCGCTCTTCGGCCGTCACCATCTCGAGCGTCAGCTCGTCGTGGTTCCGCAGGAAGATGCCCCATTGGCAGCCTTCCGGGATCTCGGGCGTCTGGCGGATGATGTCGGTGATCGGATGCCGGTCGGCCTGCGCGAGCGCCATGTACATCCGCGGCATCAGCGGGAAATGAAAGCCCATGTGGCACTCGTCGCCCTCGCCGAAGTAGGGGCGCGTGTCCTCCGGCCACTGGTTCGCCTCGGCGAGCAGCATCCTGTCGGGGAAATGCTGGTCGAGATTGGCCCGGATCTTCTTGAGCACGTCATGCGTCTCGGGGAGGTTCTCGTTGTTGGTGCCCTCGCGCTCGACCAGATAGGGGATCGCGTCGAGCCTGAGCCCGTCGACGCCCATCTCGAGCCACATGCGCATGATCTTGAGGACTTCCTCGAGCACGCGGGGATTGTCGAAGTTCAGGTCGGGCTGGTGCGAATAGAAGCGGTGCCAGTAATAGGCGCCCGCCACCGGATCCCAGGTCCAGTTCGACTTTTCCGTATCGAGGAAGATGATCCGCGTTTCAGGGAATTTCTGGTCGGTGTCGCTCCAGACATACCAGTCGCGCGCGGCCGAGCCCTTCTTCGCCCGCCGGGCCCGCTGGAACCAGGGGTGCTGGTCGGAGGTGTGGTTGATGACGAGCTCGGTGATGACGCGCAGCCCGCGCTTGTGCGCCTCCTGCACGAACAGCTTGAAGTCGCGCATCGCGCCGTAGGACGGGTTGATCGAGCGATAGTCCGAGATGTCGTAGCCGTCGTCGCGGAGCGGCGAGGGGTAGAACGGCAGCAGCCAGATCGCGGTCACGCCCAGCGCCTGCACATAATCCAGCCGCTGCATCAGGCCCGCGAAATCGCCGATCCCGTCGCCATTGGCGTCCTGAA
The DNA here is from genome assembly GCF_001720585.1 of Cereibacter johrii. Classification (GTDB taxonomy): domain Bacteria; phylum Pseudomonadota; class Alphaproteobacteria; order Rhodobacterales; family Rhodobacteraceae; genus Cereibacter_A; species Cereibacter_A johrii. The sequence goes on from NZ_MABH01000231.1 coordinate 18,128, forward strand.
ACGCCTTGATGTGCAACTGGTAGATGATCGCATCCTTGTACCAGTCGGTCTGGCTGCGATCGATGCCGTCCGTGCGGCGGACGGCAACGGTGGAGGGAGAGACGTTCTGATTCATCTGGGCATTCCCGGCGCGTAGAGCCGCCAGACCGCATAGGGGCGGGTCTGCGGGTCGAGTTCCAGCCACTGCCACTTTCCGTGCCAGGTGAAGCGATTTCCGTTGAGCAGATCCTCGACCTCGACCGAGGCATCGTCGGGCAGCCCGAACTCCCACAGCGGGACCTCGAATTCGAAGGTCCGGGCCGCGTGCGGATCGAGGTTGACGTGGAAGAGCAGGAAATCCTGCTTGTCCTCGGTGCTCTTGCCATAGGCCAGCACCGAGTCGTTGTGCGCATCGTAGAAGCGCAGCCGGGTGAAATCGCGCATCGCGGGATGGGTGCGGCGGATGTGGTTCATCAGCCGGATGTCATCCTGGATATGCCCCGGCTGGTCGAAGTCCCAGGCGCGGAGCTGGTATTTCTCGGAGTTGAAATATTCCTCCTTCCCGGGCACCGGGGTCGCCTCGCAGATCTCATAGCCGTTGTAGAGCCCGTAATTGCCCCCGAGCGTCGCGGCAAGCGCGAGCCGCACCCGGAACCCCGGCCGCCCCGAATGCTGGAGATAGACCGGGTTGATGTCGGGCGTATTGGCAAAGAAGTTCGGCCGCATGTAGTGGCGGCAGTCCTCGGTGGTGAGCTCGGTGAGATAGTCGATGAGCTCGGCCTTGGTATTGCGCCAGGTGAAGTAGGAATAGCTCTGGCCATAGCCCACCTTGGCCAGACGCTTCATCACCTTGGGGCGTGTGAAGGCTTCGGCCAGGAAGATCACGTCGGGATGCTGCGATTGCACCTCGCCGATCATCCATTCCCAGAACGGGAAGGGCTTCGTGTGGGGATTGTCCACCCGGAAGATCTTCACGCCCTTTTCCACCCAGAACAGCACCACATCGCGCAGCGCATACCACAATTCCGGCAGGGCGCCGCGGTAGAAATGGACGTTGACGATGTCCTCGTATTTCTTCGGCGGGTTCTCGGCGAACTTGATCGTGCCGTCCGGCCGCCAGTCGAACCATTCCGGATGCTCGCGGATCCAGGGGTGATCCGGCGCGCACTGGATGGCGAAATCGAGCGCGATCTCCAGCCCGTGCGCATGGGCGGCCTCGACCAGCCGGCCGAAGCTCTCGAAATCGCCGAGCTCGGGATGGATCGCATCGTGCCCGCCCTCTTCGCTGCCGATGGCATAAGGAGAGCCCGGATCGTCCGGTGCAGGCGTCAGACTGTTGTTGCGCCCCTTGCGGTTCACGCGCCCGATCGGGTGGATCGGCGTGAAATAGAGCACATCGAAGCCCAGATCCCGCACATAGGGCAGTTTGCGGATCACATCGTCGAAGGTGCCGTGCCGCTCCGGATCGTCCGACTGCGACCGCGGCATCATCTCGTACCAGGCCGAGAAGGCCGCGGCCTCCCGGTCGGCGAAGACGGGCAGGATCCTGTAGCAGGTGAGATTGGTGCGCGGCGCACAGCGCTTCATCGCCGCCACCGCCTCGGGAGAGCTCATCCGCGCGAAGCGGGCGCCCGCCTCCTGATCGGCCCCGTCCTCGGCGAGGATCCGGTCGACGAGGGCGCGATCCTCGGGCCCCGCGGTCTCGACCGATTGCAGGAGCCTGCGCCCCTCCTCGAGTTCGAGATCGATCTTCTGGCCCGCGGCCAGCTTCTTCGCCACCTCCTTGCGCCAGGTGGTGTAGAGGTCGCGCCAGGCGATGAAGGTCAGCTCGTGAAAGGCGTTCTCGGCAAAGGTGACGCGCGCCTGCCAGCGGTCGTTCACGAGGAACTCCATGCGGACCTCGGTCCAGTCCTCTGCGCCCCGCGGGCGGTGCAGCACGGCCGCGTCGATGCTGTCATGTCCGTCGCAGAAGATGTCGGCCTGAACCGCCACCTCGCGGCCGGCCACCACCTTCGCGGCGAAGCGCCCGCCGTCGATCTCCAGATTGACGCCCTCGATGGCGACGCGGGCCTCGGCCAGCCGCATCAGCGCCTCCTCGCCCCCGTCGCGCCTCTCCGGCGCTCCTGTCGCTGCTGCCACGCCCTGCCGGTTCGCCTCTGAGTCCGGTCCCTTCGGAGCGCGCAATGCGCGGGCGGGCCGCATGCGGCCGCTCTCGCCATCCCTGTCCGTCACGCCTGATCCCCATCTTGGTCGAATGTGCGAACTCAACAGGTCGCACAATCTTTGGTTCCCTCTTCCGGCGGAGGGCGCGGCCGGGGGCCATGCGCATTTTAGGCATTCGGGGATCAGGATTAGGGAAACCTTATGGGTTCGGGCCCCAGAACGTCAGGGAGGAAGCAACCAGCCGAGGCCCCTGCCATGTCCGCTCCCCCCGTCTCTCTCAGCCTCCCGGACCGGGCGGGCCTTCCCCAGGCCGGGCCGCTCGCGGCCGATCTCGCCCAGGCTCTCGCCGGGCCGGGACCCGTCCGGCTGGACACGGCGCCTGCGCAGGATGTGGGGCTTGCGGTGCTCCAGCTCCTCGTGGCGGCGCATCGGCAGGCCGCCGCTGCCGGCGTCCGGCTCGAGATCGCGGTCCCCGCCGGCTCGGCGATGGAGACGGCGATGAAGCTGCACGGGCTGTCCGATGCAGGCCTCGTCGGGGCTGACGGCCTCTGGACCGGCCTGCCTGTCGGAGTGGCGCAGGGATGAGCAAGACGATCCTCGCGGTGGATGATTCCCCCTCCGTCCGGCAGATGGTGCGGCTGACCCTCGTCGGCGCCGGCTATACGGTGGTGGAGGCGGTGGACGGGCAGGATGCGCTCGAGAAGGCCACGGCCCAGCGCTTCGATGCCATCCTGACCGATCAGAACATGCCGCGCCTCGACGGGCTGGGCTTCATCCGCAAGTTCCGCACCCTGCCCGAGGGCAAGGGCGTGCCCATCGTCTTCCTGTCGACGGAGTCGCAGGACACGTTGAAGGCGCAGGCCAAGGAAGCCGGGGCCATCGGCTGGATGATCAAGCCGTTCGATCAGGCCCAGCTTCTGGCCGTCGTCAAGAAGGTGGCCGGCGCCTGAGGCAGAGCCCCGCCGGCCGCACCGGCTGCGCCCGGCGTCCCGAAGCGCGGGCCTCCTCCCGCCCCGTCAAGAAGGATCCCATAGCGATGAGAGTGTCCATCAAGCTGAAGCTCGCCGGAGTGTTTCTTGCCGTGCTGCTCGTCTCGGGGGGCGGACAGATGGTGGCCCTGCGCGACCTCGACCTGATCCGCGCCTCGCTCGACGACATCGTGCATACCAAGGTCCAGCAGGTGACCATGACCTACCAGCTGATCGAGAACCGGCTGAAGACACAGCGCGAGGTCCGCAACTATCTGCTGTCGCGCACCAAGGAGGAGCGCCGGGCCATCGACGACCGCCTGGCGACCGCCGCTTCAGGCGCCGAGAAGGCCATCGCCGCCCTCGAACTCTCCGCCGACGAGGAGATGCGCGCCCGCCTCGCCGAGGTGCAAGAGGCCGAGAAGCGGCTGGCCGAGATCGACGCGAAGGCGATCGGGATGGCGCGCATGGGCCTTGGCTACGAGGGATTCAAGATCGTGGTGACGCAGGGCCGCGAGCAGTGGCTGGCGATGGAGACGCGGCTGAGTGCGCTCCTGACCCATCATACGCAAGAGCTGGCCACCGCGTCTGCCGCGGCCCAGCGCCAGCAGGGAATCAGCCGCCTCACGGTGCTGGGCGCCTTCTTTGCCAACATCCTGCTCGTTGCCGCAGCAGGCAGCTGGATCGTGGTGACCCTCTCCAAAGGCCTGCAGCGGGCGCTGCGTCTGTCCGAGCGTGTCGCCGCGGGGGATCTGACCCAGACCGAGCCCCAGCCGCAACGGGACGAGATCGGCGATCTGATCGCCTCACTGAACGGAATGGTGACCAAGCTCCGGACCGTGGTGAACGACGTCGCCAGATCCACGCGCACGGTGGCCGCAGGCGCCGACGAGATGTCCTCCACGGCCGTGAAACTGAGCCAGGGGGCCGCCGAACAGGCCAGCGCCACGCTGCAGGCCTCCTCCTCGATGGAAGAGATGACCGCCAACATCAAGCAATCGGCGCAGAATGCCGCCGATACCGAGGCCCGCGCCCGGCAATCGGCGCTCTCGGCCCACGAGAGCGGCACGACGATGACCGAGGCGGTCGAGGCCGTGCGCACCATCTCGCAGAAGATCGGCATCGTGCAGGAGATCGCGCGCCAGACGGATCTCCTCGCGCTCAATGCCGCCGTCGAGGCCGCCCGCGCGGGGGAACATGGCCGCGGCTTCGCCGTGGTGGCGGCCGAAGTGCGCAAGCTTGCCGAGCGCAGCCGCGCCGCGGCAACCGAAATTTCCGTCCTGTCCGCGGCAACCGTCGAGGCGGCCCAGACCGCCGGGGGGCGGCTCTCGCAGCTCGTGCCGGACATCGAGGAGACGGCCCGCCTCGTGCTCGACATCTCGACCTCCGCGCAGGAGCAGGCGGCCGGCGTGGCACAGGTCAATTCGGCGATCCAGCAACTTGATCAGGTCACCCAAAGCAACAGCACCGCGTCCGAGCAACTGTCTGCGACGGCCGGTCAACTGGCCGGACAGGCCGAACGGCTGCGGACCGCGATCGGCTTCTTCACGACCGACAGGGGGCCCGAGGCCGCCCCTGCGCAGGAGAGCCTCCCCGCAGCCCGGCTTCCCACCCGCTCGGAGCCGCCCCGTCGGCCCGCAAGGTCGCGTCCGGTGACGCAGTCTCCGGGCGGCTTCCAGTTCGATCTGGACGGCAACGGCGACGACCTTGACGCAGATTTCCGGCGCCATGCCGCCGAACAGGCCGCCTGACCTGCGCCCTCGATCCCGCGATCGAGGCGCCTGAGCTGCCTGCCCTCACCGCATCCGCCGGTTGCCCCGGCTTCGTCCCGCCTCCAGCAAACAGGTTCCCGAATGGCGCTTCCGACTCCGCTCCCAGGTGAAGCTACGGCGACGGCCCATCAGACGGGCCCTGTCTCCCTGCCTGGCGAGGGCACCTTCGACAGGGCCGCCAGCCGACGCAGGGTCTCGACGCCGTCGATGCGCAAGGCGGCCGGCCGCGTGTCCGGCCTCGCCAGCGCCACAGAGAAGGCCTTCCTTCGCGCTGGTGCGAGCCTTGAGCGGGCCATTTCCCGCTTCGATCGGTTGTCCGCTCCTTTGGCGCAACTGGCAGCGGTCGCCGATGCCGGAGAGTTCGCTCAGGCAACCGCCGATGCTGCCGGTCTCGAGGAGCGGGCGGCCCTTTTCGCCGCCAACAGCCAGCCGCTCCTCGAAAGGATCGAAACCCTCTCCACCGCGGCCGAGACCCTCGGCACGGACCTGAGCGTCATGCGTCAGGTCATCCGGACCATGTCCATCGTCGCTCTCAATGCCCGTGTGACGGTGGCGACGCTCGCGGGCCAGAATTCCAGCCTGGAAGTCTTCACAACGGCGGCCACGGCCCAGGTGATGGAGGCAGGCGATACGATCGGCCAGATCACCGAAGCGGTCGAACATATGGCGCGCAGGCTGCATCTGGCCTCGGCCGAGGCCGGCAACCTGTCACACCTTCTCCGCCGTCAGCTGGGCCCCGCGCTGGCCGGCCTGCGTCTCGACATGGGTGCGTTCGAGAAGGATCTGACGCGCACCACCGCGGACGGAAGCATCCTCATGACGCAAGGCGACGAGTTTCGCCGCGCGGTCACCACTGCCGTGCTGTCCCTCCAGATCGGCGACACGACGCGTCAACGGCTGGAACATGTGGCCGACATGCTGGACAGCACGGCGGGGCAGGAGACGGCCGACGGCGCACTGGCGCGGCTCACGCTGGCGCTCGCCGCAGCTCATCTGCGCGACGCACACGAACGGCATGCGGCCGCGATCGTGACGGCCCGATCTGCCCTCCGCGACTCGGGCCAGGCGACCGCAGAGATCGGCCGGATCAGCGGACGTGTGGGAACATCGCCGCGCCACAACCTCAAGCAGCATCTTCAGCAACTTCAAGCGATCCTCGACGAGTGCCGAACCGCACAGACCCGCCTCGTCTCGGTGGCCCGCAACCTCTCCAGCGGACTGGCCGAGTTGCTCCCCATTCTCGAGCGCATGTCCGGGGTCGAAGAGCGCATGAGCATGATCGGACTGAACGCCGTCATTGCCTGCGTGCAACTCGGAGACGAGGCGCTGGCCCTGCGCGAGATCTCCTTCCAGCTGCGGGAACTGGCCTCCTCATCGGCTGAACGTCTCGGGAGTATCACCCGAAGCCTCTCTGCGATGAGCGACGAGGCCGTCATTACGGCCGTCGAACTCGAAGGGTCGTTTTACCAGGACCTGAACGACCTCACAGGTGCCGGCGACAGGGTCTTTTCACTGCTGTCCGGGATCGAGGCCGGCATCCTCCAGACGGGAACCACGGTCGAACGGGAGCGCCGGCTGGCCGAGCGGGACGTGGCAACCGGCATCGCCGCGTTGGACGGCCACTCCGTGGCATTTGCCGATCTGCTCGCCATGGCGCCCGCCCTGGAACGATGGGCCAGCCGTCTGGACGGGGACCTGAACGCCACAGCCACGGGTGACGCTCTCGAACGGATCCGCGCCAGCTACACGATGGCCGCGGAGCGTCTGGTGCATGATCTCCTTCTGCGGGATCTCGGCGTGTCCCCGGCAGAGGAGGTCTCGGAGACGACCGCGCCGCCCGCGGACGACATCCTGGATTTTCTGTTCTAGTCGCCCTTCACCAGTTGGAAAGCGGTGAGCGCTAAGGATTGCACAACCAAGGCAAGGTCCAAGGCCAGAGCTCGCCGTCAGGCAATACACGGGATAGCCGCATGAACCGCACCGACCCTTCGCGCATAAGGCGCTTCAAGCAGCCTCTGGTGCTTCTGGGTGCGCCCCTGCCGATGTTGCTCGGCATCGTGACCGCGCTCTGGCTCAACCATGAAGGGGCGCGACGCGCGACGGAACAACAGACGCAGGCCTTCTCCAGCCTGATTGCCGCCGAAGGACGCGCGGCCCTTGCCTTCCGGGACAGTCGTCGTTTGTTCCAACTGTTCACTGCTGCCGCCGAAACTTTTCCCGGTGCAAGCTTCTCGGCTCTCGCGATGGATGTAGAGGGGCGCGTCATTGCCTCGATGCCGGCCGATCTGGCCGGCGCCGAGACCCTGCAGGCCCAAGCGCTGAACGCGATGAACGTCCGCGCTCCCGTGAAGGCCGAAGGCGGCACCTCCATTGCCATCCCGGTCACCCGCGAGGGGGACAACTCTCTTGCCGGTGCTTTTGCCGTTTCCCTGCCCGCGCTGAGTGGCTCGCACGCAGTGCTGATGCCGGCAACCGCACTGATCGCCGGCCTGATGATCTCGATGGGGACTGCGGGATATCTCTGGAGGCGCCGGAGAGAGGCCGAGCGCCTGCTCATCGAGACGACCCGGCGGATCAAGAACAACCAGAGGCCCGACGCCAGCGCCATGACGCGGATCGAGCTGTCGATCCCAAAGCTTGCGGACGAGCTTGATGCCTTGTCCGCTGCCCTGCAGGGCGAGCGGGACCAGTTCGAGTCCGCCCATAGCCGAGCCATGGCACTCGACGCCCTCCCGACCCCCTGGATCCTCGTCGCCAGCGACGGTCGCGTGCTCATGATGAACCAGCCTGCGCGGCAGATGGTTGCAGACTTGCCGGAGCCACTTCTCGAAAGTCAACCGGTTGCAGGTCTCCACCATGATCTGGCGAGGGCTTGGCCGGACCGCACAGGCGGGACGATGTCCCTAGCGATCGGTGGACGCACATATCAGGTGACACGAGCTGCCGTCGGCGCAACGGGCTCAGAGATCCTGAGTTTCGCCGACCGGACCGAAGAGACTCAGTTTGATCTCTTCCTCCAGGGGGTTACTCGCGACGCCATCGCTGCGACCTATGACGGCAAGGGGCAGATGATGAAGGCGAGCGACAGTTTTGCGAAGCTCTTCGGATCCTCCGGGGCTTCGCTGCGCTCCCTGCTCGAGACAACGTCGGACAGTGCTGAACTCCTTGCGGCGGTCGAACGGGACGGCGAAGGGCGTAGTTTCCTGAACCGAGAGGGCTATGGGGCAGATCAGGTGCAGGTCGACATCTCGATCCTGCGACGGCCGGGCGGCGGCCATTTGGTCCTCGTGACGGAGATCCGCCACCACTACGCGCCGGCGCCGGCGGTTGCCGCTGCGGACCAGCCTCCGCCGGCACCTGAGCGGCTGATTTCAGCGCTTCGGCAGCTTGCCCGAGGTGATCTCGGATCTCGTCTGGACCATCCGCTTCCGGAACCGTTCGACGCCCTGCGTCCCGACTTCAACAGCGCCTTGCAAGGCCTTGCCGTTATCGTCGAAGACGTGATCTCTGCCGCCGAGAGCATCCGCAACGAAGCCCGAGACATCAGTTCCGCTGCACAATCTCTGGCTCAAAGGACGGAAAGCACCGCCGCCACTCTGGAAGAGACAGCGGCTGCGCTTGACGGGCTGACGGCTTCCGTCCGATCCGCGGCCGACGGCGCAGCAGAAGCAGATCGGGTGGTCGCCGACGCGCGGGCGAACGCCGAGGAGAGCGGGCATGTCGTCGTCGAGACGGTGGCAGCGATGGACATGATTGCCGCCTCTTCCGACAAGATCACCTCGATCGTGAAAGTGATCGACGACATCGCATTTCAAACGAATCTGTTGGCGCTCAATGCCGGTGTCGAGGCCGCCAGGGCAGGAGACGCCGGGCGCGGATTTGCGGTCGTCGCCTCAGAAGTGCGGGCGCTCGCTCAAAGGTCTTCGGAAGCTGCGCGAGAGATCACGGACCTCATCCTGAAGAGCGGCAACCAGGTGCGGCGTGGCGTGGATCTGGTCGGGAAGACAGGCGATGCGCTGAAGCAGATCGTATCTTCCGTTTCCGAAATATCGACTCTGGTCTCCGATATCGCCGTGTCCTCGAGGCAGCAGTCGGTGTCTCTGGCGGAGATCAACTGCGCGGTGAACAACCTCGACCAATCAACCCAGCAGAATGCGGCGCGTCTCGAGGAGGCGACGGCCGCAAGCGAGTCTCTTACGAATAGCGCCAACGTGCTTTTCGAGACGGTGCAGCAGTTTCACCTGGACGCGCCCGCGAAGCACAACCGCACCACATCCCCCCTGACGGAGGCGGCAGGACCAAGCTCCAGGGTGCTCGCGCGGGCAGAGCCCGGATGGGAGGATTTTTGACATGAACGTGCTCCCGAAGCCGTCCCGACCGCTGATCTGCACCTGCGAGCCTCACCCATGACCCGTTGCGCCGACAGGCCTTCAGCCAGCCAGATAAGCATCACGCATGTGACCCAAGGAAGCTGCGTCGCGTCCGCATCGCCGAACGAGGTTTACGCGACGATCCTGGGGTCCTGCATCTGCACCTGCATGTGTGATCCGGTGGCCGGCGTGGGTGGGATGAACCACTTCCTGCTGCCCTCATCCGAAGTCGAAGATGCCCAGCATCTCCGCTACGGCTCCCATGCGATGGAACTGCTGATCAATGCGCTTCTCAAGCTGGGCGCCGCCCGGCAGCGGATAGAAGCCAAGATCTTCGGCGGCGCGATGATGACGCCGCAGCTGGGGGCGATCGGTCAGGCGAATGCTGCATTCGCCCGGCGCTATCTCAGAGACGAGGGGATCCTCTGCACGGCTCAGAGCCTCGGGGGCAACCGGGCCAGGCGCATCCGCTTCTGGCCCAAGACGGGACGTGTCCAGCAGATGTTCTTGGGAAGCGAGGATGTTGTGCCGACCGAACAACCGCAACTCCGCCTTCAGGGTGGCGCCGGCGACGTCACCTTCTTCGACCGACACAGCAATGCCGAGATGCCCGATCCGATCAAGGAACCGAGATGAAGAACCGCCTGGACCTTCCCGCACGTCTCGACCACCAAGGGGCGCGACAACTCTATGCAGCTCTGCTCAGCATGCCGCCCGGAGACACATGCCTGGCGGCTGGACAGGTCAGCTTTGTCGGCGGCCTTGCGCTTCAGCTCCTTCTTGCGGCTGCCGCCAAGTGGCGCGCGGAAGGTCACCGTTTCACATGCCAGCCCATGTCGCCCGCCTTCGCGGACGACGTCACCCGCCTCGGCGTGGACCCCAAAGAGTTTCAGGAGGATCAAGGATCATGCCGCTGACCGTTCTTGCCATCGACGATTCCCGCACCATCCGGGAACTCTTGCGAGAAGCTCTGGTGCAGGCCGGCTTCGAGGTGCATCTCGCCATCGACGGGCTCGACGGGCTCGAGAAGCTGGAAGCGGCCAAGCCTCATGCCGTCATCACGGATATCAACATGCCGCGTATGGACGGATTCGGCTTCATCCGAGCGGTCCGGGAGCAACCGCAGCATTCCGCTTTGCCCATCATCGTGCTGACGACCGAAAGCGCGGCCGAGTTGAAGGCCAGAGCGCGTGAGGCAGGTGCAACCGCGTGGATCGTGAAGCCGTTCGATGAAGCGAAGCTGGTTTCCGCCCTGCGGCGCGTGGCGGTCGCGTGAGGCCGTCATGGAACAGAGCGACATTCGCAGCGCCTTCTTCGTCGAGTGCGAGGATCTCATGGAGGCCCTCAATGAGGGGCTCGATCGGATCGAGGAGACGCTGGACGAGGGGCATGACGACGAAACGGTAAACGCCGTCTTCCGCGCCGTCCACTCGATCAAGGGGGGTGCCGGAGCGTTCAAGCTCGACGCACTCGTCAGGTTTGCCCACCAGTTCGAGACGACGCTCGACTCCCTGCGCGCCGGCCGCGTTTCCGTCGATCCTCCGCTTCTGGCCCTGCTGCATAAGGCAGCGGATCGACTGTCCGATCTGTTGCAAGCCGCCCGGACAGGATCCGAGGCAGCGGACATCGATCCCGACGATCTCGCAGCGCAGCTCGCACAAGCGGCGGGAGAGGAAGAGGTTGGGGAAGCCGATGCGGAGGATCTGGGCTTCGTGCCGATGCGGCTGGATCTCGATCTGCCGGTGGCGGCTCCGGACGAGGTGCAATCGGGTCGCTACTCGATCGACTTCAGCCCAACGCGCGCCCTCTATGCCTGCGGAAACGATACGAGCATCCTGTTCCGCGTCTTGGGCGACCTCGGCCGGATGGAGGTGCGGCTGGATCGCTCCCGTCTGCCGGACTTCGACTCTCTCGACTGGCAGGAGAGCTGGCTTGATTGGCATCTCACGCTCGAGACGGATGAACCGGAGCACCAGATCGACGAAGTATTCGAATTCGTCGAGGACCTTTGCAGGCTCGAAATCCGCCCGATGCCCCTGGAAGCGCCCGGACCGGACCCGGAGCCGGAACCGGATCCCGAACCGGATCCCCCGGCTTCGGGACCCGCGGCACCTAGAAAGGCTCCTGTGGAAGACGGCCGGAACGCCTCACCGCGCGCCACCGTCAGGGTGGAGCTCGATCGCGTCGATCGCCTGATCAACATCGTGGGCGAACTGGTGATCAATCAGGCCATGCTCTCTCAGTGCGTTCAGGACGAGGGCGTGCCGCCGCGCTCGCCCGTTCGCAATCGGCTCGACGATTTCCGCAACCTCGCGCGGGAAATCCAGGAAAGCGTGATGGCCATCCGGGCGCAGGCGATCAAGCCGCTGTTCCAGCGGATGTCGCGCATCGCCCGCGAGGCCTCGGAAATCGCCCAAAAGCAGATCCGGCTGGTCACCGAAGGCGAGAGCACCGAAGTGGACAAGACGGTCATCGAGCGGCTTGCCGACCCGCTTACGCACATGATCCGCAATGCTGTCGATCACGGCATCGAACCGGCGGACAGGCGTCTCCATCTCGGCAAGCCCCCCGTCGGACTGATCACGCTTACCGCAGCACATCGATCCGGCCGGGTGCTCATCGAGATCAAGGACGACGGCGGCGGCATCAACCGGCCGCGCGTTCTCGAGATCGCCCGGGGCAAAGGTCTCGTCGCCCCGGAGGCGCAATTGACGGAAGAGGAGATCGATGGGCTGCTCTTCATGCCGGGCTTCTCCACCGCCTCCGTCGTCTCCGACTTGTCCGGCCGCGGCGTCGGCATGGATGTCGTCAAGAGCGCCATCGAGTCGCTGGGCGGGCGCATCACCATCGCCTCGGATCCCGGCGTTGGCACCACCTTCACCATCAGCCTGCCGCTGACGCTTGCCGTGCTCGATGGAATGGTGGTCGATGTGGGCGGTCAGACGATGGTGGTGCCCGTCTCAGCCATCGTCGAGACCTTGCGCCCGCGCCCCACCGACATTCATGTCCTGGGATCGGGCGATCAGGTGGTCGCCATTCGCGGCAGTCTGGTTCCGATCGTCGATTGCGGGTCCATCTTCGGATTTCGCGCGCCCGTGCGCAGCTATGGGGAGAGCGTTCTTCTTCTGGTGGAGACGGCCCGCCAGAAGCTCTGCGCCCTTGTCGTCGACACGATCCATGACCAGCGCCAGGTTGTGATCAAGGGTCTCGAGAACGGATACGGCCGCATCCCGGGGGTGGCCGCTGCCACCATCCTGGGCGACGGGCGCATCGCGCTGATCATTGCTCCGGAGGAAGCCGTGGACATCGGCACCTCGGGGGGCACGTTCTCGATGGAGTTCTGAAATGGCCGCCGTCAGCCTGGAAGACGATCTGCGAGAAGTCGTGGCTTTCCGCATCGGAAGTCAGGAATTCTGCATTGACATCCGCGCCGTCCGCGAGATCCGCAGTTGGACGCCGACGACCGTTCTGCCTCACGCGCCCTCCTACATCATCGGAGTGATCAACCTGCGCGGCTCGGTGGTGCCGATCATCAATCTTGCGGAACGGCTGGGGTTAGGGTCTCTCGAACCTGAGGCCCGCCACGTCATCATCATCACCGTCGTCGAGGGCCAGGTCGTCGGACTGCTTGTCGATGCTGTCTCCGACATCTTGACGCTGCCTCCCTCCTCCGTACAGCCGATGCCGAAGATCGCCTCCGAAACCACCTTGTCCTTCGTGCGAGGCGTGATCACGCTGGACCAGCGGATTCTGCGGCTGCTCGATCTGATAGGAGTGCTGCCGAACGTCAGGCGGATGATGTGAAATACTGTCCGCGACATATCCCGACTGCAGCCCGTGACCCGCAGCTTTCGCAGGAAGATTTCCACCGGATTGCTGAACTGGCCCATGCCGAGGCGGGGCTCACCATGCCGGACGCCAAGGAGCCGCTGGTTTATGCTCGGCTGGCCAAGCGGCTCCGTCAACTGTCCCTGACAAGCTTCACTGCCTATCTCGACCTGATCTCTAGGCCCGAAGGCCGCGACGAGCGCTCCATGTTCATCTCGAGCATGACCACCAACACAACCCGCTTCTTCCGCGAAGAGCATCATTTCGAACTCCTCGCAGAGCGTGTGTTACCGCCCCTGCTGGATGCGGCGCGGCGCGGCACACGGGTCCGGCTCTGGTCCGCGGGCTGTTCGTCGGGAGAGGAGCCCTTCAGCATGGCGATCACGTTGCTGGAGCTCTGCCCGGACGCCGGTCACTACGATATCAAGATCCTCGCCACCGATATAGACAGCAAGATCCTGGGAAGGGCGCAAGCGGGCTGCTTTGCAGCATCGAGCCTTGCCGCTCTGCCGGATGCGGTTCTGGCACGACACTTCGGGCCACCCGACCCCGACGGCCGAAGAGAAGTATCGGCGGAACTGCGCACACTCGTGACCTTCAAGCCGCTGAACCTGGTGAAGCCTTGGCCGGTAACCCGACCTTTCGACGTGATATTCTGTCGGAACGTCGCGATCTACTTCGACCCCGCCACGCAGAACCGGATCTGGCGCGGCTTCGCGAGCACGCTTGCTCCGGGAGGCCATCTCTTCATCGGCCATTCCGAGCGGCTTTCGCACGAGGTCAGACACCAATTCGAAACGGTTGGCATGACATCATTCCGCCTGCGCGCACCCCCGCCGACGGGCGGGCCAGGAAAGGAGATCTTTGGTGGCACTCAGGGACAGCATTAGGATCATGGTGGTCGATGACATGTCGACCAGCCGGGGTCTGATCATTCAGGCACTGGAAGAATTGGGGATCAAGAAGATCGACTTCTGCAAGGACGGAGCCTCGGCCCTGCGGCAGCTGGCGGCCAATCCGGTGCATCTGGTGATTTCCGACTACAACATGCCCGGCCTCGACGGGCTGGGCCTCCTCAAGGGGATCCGCGAGAACAAGACCACACAGCGGATGGGTTTCATCCTCGTCAGCGGCACCGCCACGCGCGAGATCATCGAAAAGGGCCAGTCGCTCGGTATGAACAACTTCATCAAGAAGCCCTTTACCACCGACGGGATGCGCAAGGCCATCCAAGCCGTCGTGGGCGCTCTATGAGCGGTCTGCAGGCAACGCCCCTGCGGCTCGTTCTCGAACGGCTGGCGGTGCAACTCGACAGGCTCGCCGCCATGAGTGGCGAGATCGAGGAGGCCGTGGGACACGACATCGCCGCCGCCGGTGGGCGCTCAGGCGGCGGAGAGATCCTTCAGAGCCTCGACGATCTGGTTCAGTCCCTGGCCGGACTGTCCGCCTATGTCGGCCGTCTGGGACAGGACATGGGCCTGGAGGTCGAGGTCAACATTCACGACGCGGTGGCCGCGGTTCGCCAGAGAAGCCTGGCCACGGCCCTCGCCGGCCAGGAATGCGAGAAGGTCGAAAGTGGCAGCGCCGACTTCTTCTGACATCCGCCCTTTCATGCCGGAGCGGCGGGCCTCCTCCCGCGGCGCGCTCCTGCTTGATCGAGGCTCTCGCCGTTTCTCGTTCAGGCACAAGGGGGACCGGCCGACCCTCCCCCGTCCCCGTGAAGTTCCGAACGATCCGATGGAGAGGAAGCGCAGGTGCTGCGCTTTCACCATCCTCGCCAGCCGTTGTGCCGCCCCGGCCTTTCCCCTAGGGTCGCGCGCAGCAATCCAACGGGGGGTGACTGATGAGCTCAGACCGCAAACTCGGCTTCGACACGCTGCAGATCCACGCCGGGGCCAAGCCGGATCCGGCGACCGGCGCGCGGCAGGTGCCGATCTATCAGACGACCGCCTACGTGTTCCGCGACGCCGAGCACGCGGCACGTCTCTTCAATCTGGAAGAGGTGGGCTACATCTACTCGCGCCTCACCAACCCGACCGTCATGGCTCTGGCCGAGAGGGTGGCCGCGCTGGAGGGAGGTGCGGGCGCAGTCTGTTGCTCCTCGGGACATGCCGCGCAGATCATGGCGCTCTTCCCGCTGATGGAACCGGGCCGCAACATCGTGGCCTCGACCCGTCTCTACGGCGGCACGATCACGCAGTTCTCGCAGACGATCAGGCGGTTCGGCTGGTCGGCCAAGTTCGTGGACTTCGACGATCCCGCCGCCATCGAGGCCGCGGTCAACTCGGATACGCGCGCCCTCTTCTGCGAGACCATTGCCAATCCCGGCGGCGTCATCACGGATCTCGATGCGGTCTCGGCCATCGCGGACAAGGTGGGCCTGCCGCTCATCGTGGACAACACCACCGCCACGCCCTGGCTCTGCCGCCCCATCGAGCATGGCGCGACGCTCGTCGTGCATTCCGCAACGAAATATCTGACCGGCAACGGCACGGTGACGGGCGGCGTGATCGTGGACTCGGGCAAGTTCGACTGGTCGGCCTCGGACAAGTTCCCGAGTCTCTCGCAGCCAGAGCCGGCCTACCACGGCCTCGTCTTCCACAAGGCTCTGGGGCCGATGGCCTATACGTTCCACTCCATTGCCGTTGGACTGCGCGATCTCGGCATGACCATGAACCCGCAGGGGGCGCACTACACGCTGATGGGGATCGAGACTCTCAGCCTGCGCATGGCCCGGCATGTCGAGAACGCGCAGAAGGTGGCCGCGTGGCTGGAGCAGGACCCGCGGGTGGAGTTCGTGACCTACGCAGGATTGCCCTCCTCGCCCTGGCACGGCCGCGTCGCGCGGATCTGCCCGAAGGGCGCCGGAGCCCTTTTCACCTTCGCGGTGAAGGGCGGCTACGACGCTTGCGTGGCGCTCGTCGATGCGCTGCAGCTGTTCAGCCATGTCGCCAACCTCGGCGATACGCGGTCGCTCGTGATCCACTCGGCCTCCACCACCCATCGTCAGCTCACGCCCGAGCAGCAGGTGGCGGCCGGGGCTGCGCCGAATGTGGTGCGCATCTCGATCGGGATCGAGGATGCCGACGATCTGATCGCGGACCTGGATCAGGCCCTCGCCAAGGCCACGGCCTGACGGCCCACTTCGGAGGCGATGCGAAGATCGCCTCCGAAGCCTCTGTCATTGGGGCTGTTTCAGCTCGTAGACCAGAGTCACCTGCGCGGTCGTTTCGATCTCGCCCTCGGCCACAGGCACCGGCGCGTCCATGGCCGCCTCGCGATACATCGGCATCGGCGGCTGATAGCCGTCGCCACCCTCGCGGATCTCGAGGATCGGGCCGAGCTGCACGCCCGCGGCCTCGGTCAGAAGCTGCGCCCGCGCCTGAGCCTTGGCCACCGCCTTGCGGCGCGCCTCGTCCATGGCCGGCTGGGGATCCACGAGCCCGAAGCTCACGCCCTGCAGCGTGTTGGCGCCATCCTGCACCGCCTGATCGAGCACCGCCCCGAGCCGATCCAGCGCCCGCACCCGCACCGTCAGCATGTTCGAGGCGACATAGCCTGCAATGCGCGGCGCCTCGCCATCCGGGCTCTGGGTCCAGTTCGGGTTCAGGGACAGGCCCGAGGTCTGCAGATCGCGGTCCTCGAGCCCGGCCTCCTTCAGCCGCTGCAGCACCCGCCCCAGCTTCTCGCTGTTGCCTGCCATCGCCTCCGCCGCGGTGGCGGCTTCGGTCGTCACGCCGAGCGTGATCGTGGCCATGTCGGGACGACCGGCCACCGCGCCTTCCCCCGTCACGGTCAGGCGCGGCGTGTCCGCTAGGACTTGTCCCGGCAGGACGAGAGCGGTGCAGAGCATCAGGGCCTTGGCAATATTCATCTGTGAAGTTCCTCCTTGGAGTTGTCAGCGTTCGCCTCTCATGACGCAGCCGGCAAGCCGATCCTTGGGTCTTTTTCTTTCATTCGGCGAAAAGCTGCTGTAACACCGGGGACGCTGAGACCCGGACTCCCCGGTGTGCCGCCAGATGTGCTAGACCCGCGAAATGAAACCGAGATTTGCCCTCAACCTGACTCCTGAGGCCGCGAGTCTGCTTCGGCGGATGCCGGACGGATGGGACGAACTGGGGTCGGTGCCGTTCGATGCCGATGACACCGAGGCGGCGCTGGCCGCGCTGCGCGCCGAGGCCGAGAGCCAGGCGGGGGACGAGGGTGTCACCACCAAGGTCGTGATCCCGCGGTCGCAGATCCTCTACATGACCCTCGCGGCGCCGGGGCCGGACAAGACCAGCCGCAGGGCCCAGATCCGCGAAGGTCTCGAGGGGCTGACGCCCTACGAGGTCAAGGATCTGGTGTATGATTTCGAGCCGGAAGGCGCGGAGGTGCGGCTCGCGGTCGTGGCGCGCGAGACGCTCGACGAGGCCGAGAGCTTCGCCGAACAGCATGGCTTCAACCCGGTGGCCTTCGTGGCGCTGCCCGAGGCGGGCGACTTCCCGCGAGAGCCCGTCTTCGGGATCATCTCGGCTGCGCAGCGGCGGCTGCCGAAGGGCGTGAAGGTCGAGCGCGATCTGGAGCCGATTCGGATCCTTTCGGCCCCGGTTGCGGGCGGGGATCTGCCCGAGGAAGCCGAGGCGCCGGTCGCCGAGGAGCCGCCGCTTGAGGCGGCCTTCCCCGAAGAGACCTCGCAGGAAGAAGCGGCGCGCGAAGACCTTGCGGAGGACGGAGCGGAGCCGGCGCTGGCCGAGCCGGAACCGGCGGAGGCGGAGGCGGAGGCGCTCCCGGCCGAGCTGGAACCCGACGAGGAGCCCCGCTCCGCGCCGGGGCTCATGGATCCGGTCGAGCCGGAGCCTGCGCCCATGGTGGAGCCCGAGCCCCTGCCGCAGCTGACCGAGCCGGTCGGGGAAGAGGCCGAGGCTCCGGAAGGGGAAGAGGAAGAGGCGTGGCAGCCCGCTCCCGATCCCGCCGTGCTGGCCTCGCTGACACCGGACGAGGCGGCCCTGCCCCTGCCCGGCCCCGAGCTGGAACCCGAGGAGCCGGAAGAGCCGCGCGAGGAATTTCTCGTGCCGCCGCCGCTGGTTCGGGCCGTCGAGCGCCCGATCCCCCATGCGCGCGAGCTGCCGCCCTTCGCGCCGGAGCCCGAACCGGAGCCTGCGCCGGCGCCCCGTGCCGATATTCCCGAAGCGCCCTATGTGGAGCTCGCGGACGACGATGTGCCGGACATGCCGCCCGGTGCCTTCGCGAGCCGCCGGATCGAGGCGAAGGCGCGCCTCGCCGCCGAGGAAAAGCCTGTCCGTCCTCCGGTGCAGACGGCCGAACAGGGGGTGCGCGTGCGCGTGGCCCGCTCGGCGATGCCGCCTCAGGGGCCCGCCCAGCCGAACGGGCGCCTCAAGGCGCAGCCTCTGCCGAACGGATCCGCCCTTCCGGGCGCACCGCCGAAGGCGGCCGCCCGGCCACCGAAGCTGGAGGCCCCCGCCCGCAAGGAGGCGCCCTTCGGCGGCCTCGGCGGGCGGCCCGCCCCCTCG
>NZ_MABH01000232.1 GCF_001720585.1 Cereibacter johrii
ATGCCGCGGGCGAAGCGGTCGCGCCGCCCGCGCGGATCGACCTGCGGATGGAGGAGCTCGGAGAGCGCGCGCGGCTCGACCCGGAGGAGCGCCTCGGAGCGGGTGATGACCTGATCGTCGGCCAGCGCCACCGCGATGCGGAGCCCCGCCCGCGAGGAGCGCTGCACCTTGACCGCATCGAGCACCGACAGGTGGCTGTCCTCGATGGTGAATTCGATCTGCATCTCCTCGCGCAGGCGCGCGCGGCAGACCGAGCCGTGGCGGCAGAGGGCCGCGAAGATCTCGGGCGCGCGCTCCTCGAGCGAGGGGCCGCGCGGATCCTGCGTGAGATAGAGCGTCTCGGCCTTGCCGTGCCAGGCGCGCGAGCGGTTGAAGAAGCGCCCCGTCACCTGAGGGACGCCGGTGGCGGGATCGACGAACTGGATCACGCCCGAGCCCGAGATCCCCTGCCCCAGATCCTGCGCCATCTCCTGCACGACGAGGCCGAGCCGCGCCTCGGCGGGGGCGCCCTTCGCCTGCCGGAGGAGCCGGGCCGTCGTGCCCTCCCAGGCCCGCGCCATCGAGCGCAGCACCTCGGAGAGCTGCTGTGCGGGATCCTGCGGGAAGGGCTCGTCCATCTCCTCGGCCCACGCATGGAGCGCCGCGCGGAGCGCCTCGGAGGAGGAGCCGCCGGTCTCGAACATCTCGGGATCGAGGCGGGCCACATGGATCGCATAGCTCTGGATGAAGCCGAGATAGATCGCGTCGGCCGCCTCCTCGCCATGGATGCGCGCGAGCGCCGCGTGGCGGGCCGCGTTCATGCCGATGTTGAGGACGGTGGCGGGCCCGCCCCAGTCGGGGTTCTCGGGGCTGGGCCGGACCGAGACGAGGGGGGTGGGGCCGAAATCGGCGAGGATCGCCGGGCAATCGACCGGGTGCCCGGCCGCGATGGCGCGGACGGTGGTGGCGGGCAGGGCCACGGTGATCGGCACCGGCAGGTCGAGCCGGACGAGGCGCTGCAGGCACTTGGCCCGGAAGCCATGCGTCTTCAGGCTGATCGCCGCGGTCGGCGTGATACGGTCGAAGTCGCTGATCGGCTCGATTTTCTGCACTGCGGCGCTCCCTTCAGGGCAGGATACGCAACGGAACCGGGCAAGCAAGCGGAGAGGTGGGCGGCGGGGGTTTCACACCCCCGCACCCCCGTGGGATATTTGGGCCAGAATGAAGGGCTCAGCCCTCGATCCGGGTGAGATCGGCCACGCGCGCGCAGGTGGCGCGGATGGAATGAAGCATGTTGAGCCGGTTCCGGCGCAGCACCGCATTGTCGGCATTGACCTGCACCGCCTCGAAGAAGGCGTCGATGGGGGCGCGGAGGGCGGCCATGGCGGACATGGCGGCGGCGAAATCCTCGGCCTGCAGGGCGGGGCCGATGGCCGCCTCGGCCGTCTCGAGCGCCGAGAAGAGCGCGCGCTCGGCATCGGTCTCGGCGAATTTGGGATCGGCGCCGAAGCTGTATTCGACCCCGTCCTTCGCCTCGGCCTGCGTGAGGATGTTGTTCGCCCGCTTAAAGCCCTGCAGGAGGTTGGTGCCGTCGTCGGTCTTGAGGAAGCCCGACAGGGCTTCCGCGCGCTTGACGAGGAGGGTGAGATCGTCGTTGCCGGGCATGGCGAGGCAGGCGTCGATCACATCGTGCCGGATCCCCTGCTCGCGCAGGTGGACCTTGAGGCGGTCGTGGAAGAAGGCGAGGAGGTCGACGGAGATTTCCCCTCCATCTTTGATCCGGACAAACGACGCCGCATCATCCTTGGCATCATAAACGATGTCCTTAGTGTATCCCACAGGCCCGACATGCAGATTCGCGGGCCAATTCCGGACCGACGTCAGGTTCAGCAGTTCGAAGACTAAGTCGTCTTCGTCTCCGTTTTCCGCAGTCAACAGCCACAGACGGTTGGCTTTGTTCAAGCTACCGACCAGATTGACAATTGAACTGTTGAAACCAGCCTGAAGGTCCATACGAACCTCATTCGCCAGCACCAGCCGGATCACGCCCAGCGCGGCACGGCGGAGGGCGAACGGGTCCTTCGAGCCCGTGGGCTTCTCGTCGATGGCCCAGAAGCCGGTGAGCGTGTCGATCTTGTCGGCGAGCGCCACGGCGACCGAGACGGGATCGGTCGGCACGGTGTCGGAGGGGCCGAGCGGCTGGTAATGGGCCTTGCAGGCCTGCGCCACGGCCTCGGGGAGGCCGGCCGCGCGGGCGTAGTAGCTGCCCATCGTGCCCTGCAGCTCCGGGAACTCGCCCACCATCGCCGATTGCAGGTCGGCCTTGGCCACGCGGGCGGCCTCGGCGGCGAGGTCGGGGGAGGCGCCGACGAGGGGCGCGATCTCGCGCGCCAGCGCCTCGATCCGGGCGATGCGGTCGGCCTGGCTGCCCAGCCTGTTGTGGAAGGTGACGTGGCGAAGGCCCTCGGCCATGCCTTCGAGGCCTGCCGTCTTCACGGTGCGCAGGTCGTTCTCCCAGAAGAAGCGCGCGTCCGAGAGGCGGGCCGAGAGCACCTTGCCGTTGCCCTTCAGGATCGTGGCGCCATGGTCCGCGGTCTCGCGGTTGGCCACGGTCACGAATTTCTCGATCCGGCCGGTGGCGGGGTTCGTGACCGAGAAGAACTTCTGATGCTCGCGCATCGAGGTCTGCAGCACCTCGGGCGGGAGCCCCAGGAAATCCTCGCCGATGGCGCCCATCAGCACGACGGGCCATTCGACGAGGCCCGCGACCTCGGAGAGGAGCGCCGCGTCGGGCACGACCTCGAGCCCCTGCGCGAAGGCCTGGGTCGTCGCCTCGTGCCAGATCGCCTGCTCGCGCTCGGAAGCGTCGAGCATGACGAAGGCGCGGGCGAGCTTCGCGCGGTAATCCTCGAAGCCCGAGACGGCGAAGCGGGCGGGCGCCATGAAGCGGTGGCCCTCGGTGCTGTTGCCGGCTGTCAACCCGTCGAGCGTCATCGGCACGACCTCGGCGCCGCCTTCGTCGGAGAGGAGGCAGAGGATCGACTGGAGCGGCCGCACCCAGCGCAGGCTGCCCGTGCCCCAGCGCATCGACTTGGGCCAGGGGAAGGTGCGGATCACGCGCTCCAGCACCTCGGCCACGATCTCGGGCGCGGGCCGGCCGGGTTTCTCCACCACGGCGAAGAGGACGGCGCCCTTCTTGTCCGCGCGGGTCTCGAGCTGATCGCGGGTGAGGCCCGTGGAGCGCAGGAAGCCCTCGATGGCGGCGGCGGGCGCGTCGGCCTTGGGGCCCTTGCGCTCCTCGCGGAGCGTGGGGCTTTCGGCCGAGAGCCCCTCGACCGACAGGACGAGCCGGCGCGGGGTCGAGAAAGCGCCCGCCGAGGCATAGGTGAGGCCTGCCTCGACGAGACCGTCGGTCACGAGCTTCTTCAGGTCCTCGCGCGCGCGGGCCTGCATCCGGGCGGGGATCTCTTCCGAGAAGAGTTCGATCAAGAGATCGGGCATGGGCTACTGTTCCTCGGCGTTCAGCTGGTGCCACGCGAAGGCGTGGCCGTCGGGAAAGACCGCGACCACGCGGTCCACCCCGGGGGCAATGTCATGTTCGGACAGGAAGGCGATGGCCTCGCCCTTCCGCAGCGCCGCATCGATCCGCTCGGCATCGAAACAGTCGAACCAGGGCGGCGCGTTGAGCGGCGTGGGATCGGGATAGACACGGTAGGTCTCGGTCAGCATGGCCTGGCTCAAAGGCGTGGTGAAGCAGGCCCGGAACCGGAGCGGCGAGGAATCGGCGTCGATCCCGGTCACGTCATTGGCGACGATGACCTCGGGCTCCTCGTCGATGATCGGCGTCAGCCGGATCTCCTCGCCGGGGGCGAAGGCCACGGGTTCGTAGAAGGCATAGATCTGCAGCCAGTAGATCAGCGCACCCGCGCCCAGAGCAGTCAGAACGATGGAAGCCACAACAATTCTTCCGTTCATGTTCAGACCCAATCGAAAGTCATGTTGGGCGACGGGCGCTGCTTTGCCATCTGGCGGAATTCGGCCGCCTGTGCACAGCGGCTGGGGTCCATCCACTCATGGGTCTCCACGAACAGATGGTCTATCAGCTCAAGGCATCCCGACTGCACCAAATGGGGAATCAACTCCCACTCTCCGCCTTCGATATCGACCTTGAGCACGGCTATCCGCTCTCCGAGTCCCCGCACGAAACTGGCAAAATCCAGCACCCGCACTCCGGTGGCGGTGCCGGCGTCCATCCCCTTGCCGCGGTGGACCAGCGACGATCCGGGCGACCCCTTCAAAGTGGCTTCGGACCAGCCTTCCGGGCGCTGGATTTCCGCGAGGCCGTCCGACACGCCTGCCGCTGCGCAGAGGAGCTTTACACCGTCTCTTCCTTCCAGACGCTGGGACAATTTCGCAAAGGTCGCAGGATCCGGCTCGAAAGCAATTACCCGCATCCCACGATCCAGCATGCCCTCGCTGATCTCGCCCACGTTTGCGCCCAGGTCGATGCAAAGCGAGCCCTTGGGCAGCCCCTCGATCACCGCGAAGAACTCGGCCAGTCGGCGCGCGACATAGGCGCGATAGAGCTTGCGCGCCGCCTTGCGTCCTATGCTGCCGGGAACGACGCGGATGACGTCAAGAAGGCGCTCCAGCACCGTTGCCGGACGCTGGATCAAAAACATGTGCTGGTAGTGCGGGCGGTTTCGGACGTCCCTGGGGTTGCGATAGCGCATGATCCCGGCCTCAAGCGCCGGCGTCGGCGAGTGTGCCGCCGCCGGCTTCGGTGGTGACGAAGGCATCGGCGCATTTCTTCGCCAGCGCCCGCCCCCGCCCGATATAGGCCTGCCTCTCGGTCACCGAGATCACGCCGCGGGCGTCGAGCAGGTTGAAGAGGTGGCTGGCCTTGATGCACTGGTCATAGGCGGGATGGGCCATGACGATGCGGCGGCCGGCCTTGTCGGTCTCGGGCGCGGCAAGGATGCGCTCGCATTCGGCCTCGGCATCCCTGAAATGCTGAAGAAGCATGTCGGTGTCGGCCTGATCGAAGTTCCAGCGCGAATATTCCTGCTCGGTCTGGCGGAAGACATCGCCATAGGTGAGCGGCGTGGGGCCATCCGGATCGTTGAAGGGCATGTCCATGACGTGATCGATGCCCAGCACATACATGGCCAGCCGCTCGAGCCCGTAGGTGAGCTCGCCCGAGACGGGTTTGCAGTCGTGCCCGCCCACCTGCTGGAAGTAGGTGAACTGGCTGACTTCCATCCCGTCGCACCAGACTTCCCAGCCGAGGCCCCAGGCGCCGAGCGTCGGGCTCTCCCAGTCGTCCTCGACGAAGCGGATGTCGTGGAGATCCATGTCGATCCCGATCGCCTCGAGCGAGCCGAGATAGAGCTTCTGGAGGTCCGGCGGCGAGGGTTTGATGAGGACCTGATACTGGTAATAATGCTGCAGGCGGTTCGGGTTCTCGCCATAGCGGCCGTCGGTCGGGCGGCGCGAGGGCTGGACATAGGCCGCAGCCCAGGGACGGGCGCCGAGCGAGCGCAGCGTCGTCGCCGGATGGAAGGTTCCCGCGCCGACCTCCATGTCGTAGGGTTGCAGGACGGCACATCCTTTCGCGCCCCAGTAGGTCATCAGGCGCAGGATGATTTCCTGAAAGCTGCGGGGGGGAACGGGTTTGCCGGTCATGCGCTGGCCCTCTTGCAAAGCGCCCTCTCCATAGGCAAGAGGCAGGCAAGGGTCAATCGGCGGCGGCCGCGCGGACCGGAAATGACGGGCCTGCCGCCGGGGCCCACGCGAGGCGGGACGGCCGATGATGAAACAGGCGATCTTCCTTCTGTGGCTGGGGGCGGCGCTGCCTGCGGCGGTTCCGGTCTGGGCGCAGGAGCAGAACGAGACGCGGGTCTGGGTGCAGATCGAGGCGCGGCCCACGGAGGCCGAGGCCGACGAGCGCGCCCGGGCCTATGCCGAGGTCTTTCCCGACGTGGCGGGCTACCGGCTGTCCTCGGGATGGTATGCGATCGTGCTCGGTCCCTACGGGACGGACGTGGCGCGGTTGCGGCTGCAGGATCTGCTGGCCGCGGGCATGATCCCCCGCGACAGTTTCATCGCCGACGGGCGCGCCTTCCGCGAGCCCTTCCTCGCCCCCGGCGCGGTGCCCCCTGCCCCCGAGGCGGAAGCTCTGGCGGTGCCCGGCCCCGAGATGCTGCCCGAGGACGCGCCCCCGGCCCCCGAGGCCGCACCCGCTCCCCTTCCCGACGAGACCCCCGCCGAGGCGCGGCGGTCCGAGGCGCTGCTCCTCGCCTCCGAGCGGCAGGAGCTGCAGGCCGCCCTGCAATGGTTCGGCTTCTACGCATCGGCCATCGACGGAGCCTTCGGCCCGGGCACCCGCGCCTCGATGGCGGCCTGGCAGCAGGCCGAGGGCGCCGAGGCCACCGGCATCCTGACCGCGCGCCAGCGGGCCGAGCTTCTCGACCGCTACGGGCGCGCGCAGGCGGAACTCGGGCTCGAGACGGTGACCGAGGAAGAGGCGGGCATCCGCATCACCCTGCCCACCGCCCTCGTCGGCTTCGACCGCTACGACCCGCCCTTCGTCCATTATGCGCCGAAGGACGGATCGGGCGTGCAGGTCATGCTGATCTCGGAGCCGGGCGACCGGGGCGCGCTCTACGGGCTCTACGACATCCTCCAGACGCTGGAAGTGGTGCCGCCCGAAGGCACCCGCAGCAGGACGGAGACCGGCTTCACCATCGAGGGCCGCTCGGCCGATCTGGCGAGCTACACCCATGTCGAGCTCGCCGGCGGTCTGCTCAAGGGCTACATGCTGGTCTGGCATCCGGGCGACGACGAGCGCATGGCCCGCGTGCTGACGGCGATGCAGTCGAGCTTCCGCCCCTTCGGCGACCGGGCGCTCGATCCGGGCATGGTCGAGATGACCGAGGAGCAGCGGCGCGGGATGCTGGCCGGGCTCGAGGTGCGCAAGCCGCGCCGGTCGCGCTCGGGGATCTTCGTCGATCCGAAGGGCGCCGTCCTGACGACGGCCGAGGCGGTGGCGGGCTGCGGGCGCGTGACCATCGACCGCGAGCATGAGGCCCGGGTGGTGACGACGGACGCCGCCCTCGGCATGGCGCTCCTGCGGCCGGTCCATCCGCTGGCGCCCCGCGTCACCGCGAGCTTCCGCAGCACCGAGGCGCGTCTCGGCTCGCCCGTGGCGGTGGCGGGCTATCCCTACGAGGAGGCGCTGCCCGCGCCCACGCTCACCTTCGGGGCGCTCGATGCGCTGACCGGGCTCGAGGGCGAGTCCGACCTGCGCCGTCTCCGCCTCGCGTCGCGGCCGGGCGACGCGGGCGGGCCGGTGCTCGACGGGTCGGGCGCGGTCTTGGGGATGCTGGTCGCGCCCGAGACGGGCGAGCGGCGGCTGCCCGACGAGGTCTCCTTCGCCCTCGCCCCGGCCGCGCTCACGGCGCGCCTCTCCGAGGCGGGCATCGAGCCGCGCCGGGCCGAGGGCAGCGGCGCCCTCGCCCCCGAGGATCTGGTGCGGCTGGGCGACGGCATGACCGCCCTCGTCTCCTGCTGGGACTGACCGGAGGCCCTCGCCCGGGGCGGCCGGGCGCGGCCCTGCCCTCCCCCGCCGGAGGGGGCCTTGGCCGTCAGCTGCGCCAGAACCGGGGCGTGAGGAGGACGAAGACCGACAGAAGCTCCAGCCGTCCGATAAGCATTCCCCCGATCATCAGCCACTTGGCGACCGCCGGGAAGCGGTCGACGGCCCCGGTCGCGCTCACCTCGGGCCCGAAGGCCGGGCCCACGTTCGCGATGGCGGTCCAGGCGGCGGTGATGGCCGTCTTGGTCTGCAGCCCCGTCAGCGACAGGAGCACCGCGAGCACGCCAAAGCTCAGGATGAACATGGTGAAGAACAGGATCACCGAGTTGATGACATCCTCGCCCACGCGGCGGCCCTCGTAATCCACGAAGATCACCGCGCTCGGGCTTTGCAGGCGGCGGATCTGCACCTTGATCGCCTCGAGCAGGATCAGGTAGCGGAACACCTTGACCGAGCAGCCGGTCGAGGAGGTGCAGCCCCCGATCAGCCCCACCACGATCAGCAGGACGAAGGGAAAGGTGCCCCAGAGCCCGAGATCGACGCTGGAAAAGCCGGTGCCCGAGAAGGTCGAGATGACGTTGAAGGTCGTCTCGCGCACCGTGGGCAGGACCGGCGCGTTGCGCGTGACCACCTCGTAGGCCACGATCAGCCCGATCGCATAGCCGTTCCAGCGCAGGTAGGCCCTCACCTGCGGGTCGCGCCAGAGCGGCAGAAAGGTGCCCTGCGCCAGCTGGACGAACCGCACGAAGGGCAGCGAGGCCAGCACCATGTAGAAGGCGCAGGCATATTCGGCGGGCCCCTGGAACAGGCCGAACGACCGGTCCGAACTGGAGAAACCTCCGGTCGAGACGGTGGTCAGCGCATGGACGACGGCCTCGAACAGGGGGATGCCGAGCGCGAGGAAGGTCATCACGCAGGCCATGGTCAGCACGAGATAGATCTGGATGAGCGCCGTCGAGATGTCGAGCGCGCGGGGCAGGATCTTGCCCAGCGTGTCGAACCCCTCGGAGCGGAAGAACTGCATCCCGCCCACCTTCATCACGGGCAGGAAGATCATGGCCACGATGACGATCCCGAGGCCGCCCAGCCATTGCAGCATGCCCCGCCAGAGGTTCGTGCCGAGCGGCAGCGCGTCGAGACCCACGAAGACGGTGGTGCCGGTGGTGGTGAAGCCGGACATGGCCTCGAACACCGCATCGGTGAAGGTGGCGTCGGGCCGCCCCAGCATGAAGGGCAGCGCGCCGAACACCGGCAGCAGGACCCAGGCCCCGGTGGTGAGCAGGAAGCTCTGCTGGAGCGAGAGCCCCGTGCCCTGCCCGCGCCCGTTCGCGCAGGCGAGCGCGAGCATCGAGCCCGCGACGGTGGTGATGGTCGCTGTCTCGGCGAAGGAGAGCCAGTGCCGGTTGCCCGAGACCAGATCGAGCGCCATCGGCACCAGCATCAGCGCGCCCAGCGTGGCCACGAGCAGACCGAGGATATATCCGACGGGGCGAGGGTCGATCATGCGCGAGGCTTGGCCGCGGCCGGCGCGGCTGTCAAGCGTGCCTCACTGCCGCCAGAAGCGCGGCAGCACCAGCACCACGAGCGCCAGAAGGGCGAGCCGTCCCATCAGCATTGCCAGGATGAGCAGCCATTTCGCAAGGTCCGGGAAATCGATGAAGGTGCCCGTGCGCGCCACGAGCGGGCCGTATCCGTACCCGATATTGCCGATCGAGGTCCAGACGCCGAACAGGGAGGAGGTCGGATCGACCCCGGTCAGGGTCACCGCCACGCTCAGCACGCCGATGGCCAGGATATAGCCCGTCACATAGAGGATCAGCGCGTTCATCACATCTTCCTCGACGCGCCGCCCCTCGTAGCGGACCGAGGTCATGCGGTCGGGCATGCCGATCCGCTCGATCTGCACGCGGATCGCCGTCAGCACCACCTGCACCCGGAAGACGCTGAGCGCGCCCGAGCTCGAGGAGGAGCAGCCCCCGATCATGCCGACGCAGAAGGCCACAACCATCGCGAAGCCGCCCCATGCGGCGAAGCTGCCCGAGAAGAAGCCGGTGCCCGTGAAGACCGAGACGAGGTTGAAGGCGGCCTCGCGGAAGGCGGGCTCGAGCGCCTGATCCGAGGTCAGCACCCGCCAGAGCGTCACGATGCCCACCGCATAGGCCATCCAGCGCAGCATGGCGCGGATCTGGCTGTCGCCGAAGAAGGCCTGCGAGGCGCCGCTCACGAGCTGGACGAAGCGGATGTAGGGCATGGCCCCGAGGATCATGAAGAGGGTGCCCGCATATTCGCCCGCGCCGGGATATTTGCCGAACGAGGCGTCCGAGGGCGAGAAGCCCCCGGTGGCGATGGTGGCCACCCCGTTCACCACCGCGTCGAGCGGCTCCATCCCGATCAGCAGGTAGGTGGCGATGCAGAGCGCGGTGAGGCCGGTATAGACGCCGAGCAGCGCGCGGGCGATGTCGGTGGCGCGCGGCAGCACCTTGCCCAGCGTGTCGAACCCCTCGGTGCGGAAGAACTGCATCCCCCCCACCCGCATGACCGGCAGGAAGATCATGGCGATGAAGGCGATGCCCAGACCGCCGAGCCAGTTCAGCATCCCCCGCCAGAGATTCGTGCCCGCGGGCAGGTGGTCGAGCCCGACGATCACCGTCGAGCCGGTGGTAGTGATGCCCGAGACCGCCTCGAACATGGCATCGGTGAAGGTGAGGTCGGGCTCGCCCAGGATCAGCGGCAGGCTGCCGAAGGCCGGCATCGCGAACCAGATCGCCGCGGTCAGCACGAAGGCCTGCCGGATGCCGAGCTGCCGCGTGGGCACGTTGGCGCAGGACAGCGCCACCGCCCCGCCGGTGAACATGGTCAGCATCGCGGCCTGAAGGATCGCCGGACCATTGCCGTTGGCCAGCAACAGATCGACCGATGCCGGAAGCAGCATGGCGGCGCCCAAGGCGACCACGAGCAGGCCGATGATGAATCCGACGGGGCGCAGGTCCAGCATGATCGTCGCCAGCCGTGCGATGCCGGTCTGCGGCTGTCAAGCCCGCCGGTTCAGCCGACGTGGTAGAGGCTGGAAAAGAGCTTCGGATCGAGACTTTCGGCAGCGAATGTCGGCCCCTCGGTCAGCACCGACACCGCATCGTGGGAGTGCAGCGATTCCTGATGGCTCGCCACCACGCGGAAGTCGCCGATCCGGGGATCGGACTGCAGCGCCTGACAGAAGCTGCGCGCCGCATCCTCGACGAAGATCGGGTTCGCGGCATTCAGCTCGGCGAAGGCCTGCTCGTCCTCGCGCTTGACCATGACCTGCGTCTCGGTCGGCACCGCGCTGCGGGCGAGGTCCAGAAGATCCTCGAACCAGAGGCACTTGCCCGGCCGCACCTCGACCGAGATCCGCGCGACCGAGCGCTG
Source organism: Cereibacter johrii (assembly GCF_001720585.1). Classification (GTDB taxonomy): domain Bacteria; phylum Pseudomonadota; class Alphaproteobacteria; order Rhodobacterales; family Rhodobacteraceae; genus Cereibacter_A; species Cereibacter_A johrii. The sequence goes on from NZ_MABH01000232.1 coordinate 10,982, forward strand.
CGAATGCGGCGTGGCCAGCTGCCCGCGCTCGCGCCGGGCATGTTCGGACAGCTCCAGCGAGCAGGGGCAGGTCGAGGAATAGACGAAGTCGAGATGCATGATCTCCTTGCGCACCCCGCCGCGGTCCACCAGCTCGAGCGCGATGTCGTAATATTGCCAGCCGACGAGGCCGGACCGCAGCGACGGCACCTTGACCGGGAAGGAGAAGCGCATCTGGATACGGGCGTCGAAGCTCTCGAGGTCGCGCTTGTAATCCTCGAGCGCGCGCTCGATCACCTCGAAGCTGAAGGACTTCTCGGCATGGGCATAGAAGGACCGCATGATGCGGCTCATGTTGATGCCCTTCTTCTCGGCCTCGAGGCTCACCGTGCCGGTGACGGAGGTTTCGAGCAGCAGGTCGCCGTTGTCGCGCGTGTGGTAGCGGATCGGCAGCCGGAAGTTCGAGATGCCGACATGCTGGATCACGGCCTTGGCGCCGACGATCAGGCTTGCGGGCCCGTTCTGCAGGTCGGGCAGCGAGGCCTTGTAGGCCTCGTCCACCGTGAAGGTGCGGGGATAGGAGCGGCTCAGCTCGGGATAGACCAGCGCAGGCGCGTCGGGCGCGAGCGCGGCCATGTCGGAGGCCGGCGTATGCTTCGCCCAGCGGCGGAGCACGGCCAGCGCCTCTTCGGCTTCCTCACGGCTCGGCAGGCGCTCGGCCACGGGCGTCAGGATGTTCATCGCGCTTCCCCTCGTCACTTGCGGGTCGGACCCCCAATATAGAGAGGTCCGGCCCTTTCCCCAACTGTCGATGCTGATACGGGTTAAGCGACGGTTCAGATCACCTCGAGCGCCTGTTTCAGATCGGCGATCAGGTCGTCCGCATCCTCGAGCCCCACCGACAGCCGCACGAGGCCGGGGGTGATGCCGAGATGGGCCTTCTGCGCGTCGGAAAGACGCTGGTGGGTGGTCGTCGCGGGGTGGGTCGCGATCGAGCGGGCATCGCCCAGATTGTTCGAGATCTTCACGATCTTGAGGGCGTCGAGGAAGCGGAAGGCCGCCTCCTTGCCCCCCGCGAGGTCGAGCGCGATCATCGTGCCGGGACGCTCCATCTGCGCCTTGGCCATCTCGTGCTGCGGATGGCTCCGCAGCGCGGGATGGATCACGCGGCCGAGCTGCGGATGGCCTTCGAGCGCGCGGGCGATCTTCTCGGCCGCGTCGGCCATCGCGCGGCAGCGCAGGTCGAGCGTCGCCATCCCGTTCAGCATGACCCAGGCGTTGAAGGGGCTCATCGAGCCGCCGGTGTGCTTCATGAAGGGTTCGAGCACCTTGCGGATGAAGGCCTGCGAGGCGCAGACCACGCCGCCGAGCGCGCGTCCCTGCCCGTCGATATGCTTGGTGGCCGAATAGATCACCACATCCGCGCCCTGCCGCACCGCCGTCGAGAAGACGGGCGTCGCGAAGACATTGTCCACGATGACGAGAGCGCCCACCGCATGGGCGATCTCGGCGATGGCGCCGATGTCGGCCACTTCGAGCGTCGGGTTCGAGACCGACTCGAAGAACACGGCCTTCGTGCCGGGCCGCACCGCCGCGCGCCACTGATCGAGATCGGTGCCGTCGACGAAGGTCACCTCGACGCCGAACCGGCCGAGCACCTCCTCGAGGATGTAGATGCAGGAGCCGAAGAGCGCGCGCGCCGCCACCAGATGATCGCCCGCCCGGACGATGGAGGTGAGCACCCCATGGATCGCGGCCATGCCCGAGGCGGTGGCGAAAGCGTCCTCGGTGCCCTCGACGGCCGCGATGCGCTCCTCGAACATGCGCGTCGTGGGGTTGCCGTAGCGGGCATAGATGAACTCGTCGGCGCCGGTCTCGATGAAGCGCGCCTCGGCCTGTTCGGCCGTGTCATAGACGAAGCCCTGGGTCAGGAAGATCGCCTCGGCCATTTCGCCATACTGGCTCCGGCGGCTGCCCCCGTGGACGAGTTGCGTCCTTGTCTTCCAGTCCTTCGTCATGCCCGTCCGTCCTTCACGAAACGAAATACCCATGCCGGAAGAGCACGGGGGCGGCGGGCCCTCGCCTCTTTAGCGGTTTCTTTAACGTGGCCCGCAATCCGGCACAAAGCACCACGGCTTTTGCCCTTACGCCTGTCCCGGGGGCAGGTCAATCGCGCGAAGGGCGCATCCCGAGGGGCGCGGGCGGGCCGTCAGTCGACCTGCGTCGCCAGCCACTCGAGGATGGCGGGCCGCACGGTCTCGGCGCCCGAGGCACGCGCCATCTCGATCACCTTGCGGGCCTCGATCAGATCGACGCGGCGCAGCAGCGCCTTCACCGGGCCGATCGAGGCCGGGCGCATCGAGAGCGTCTGGATGCCCATGGCCGCAAAGCACAGGGCCTCGACCGGGCGGCCCGCATCCTCGCCGCAGAAGGACAAGGGGGTCGCCGTCTCGGCGCAGCGGTTCACGATATGCTCGAGGAAGGTCAGGAAGCTCACGTTCAGCACGTCGTAACGCCGGCGCACGCGCTCGTTCTCGCGGTCGGCCGCGAAGAAGAACTGGCGCAGGTCGTTGCCGCCGATCGAGATGAAGTCGGTGGTCTCGAAGAAGGCGCGCGGCGCATAGGCGAGGCTCGGCGTCTCGAGCATGGTGCCCACGAGGATGTTCACCGGCACCGGATGGCCGAGGCTGCGCTCGCGGTGCAGCTCGCGCAGCAGATGGCTGCGCGCCATCATGAATTCGTGGTGCTCGGACACGAAGGGGAACATGATCGACAGATCGCGCCCCGCCGAGGCCCGGATCAGCGCCTGAAGCTGCATCCGGAGCACTCCGGGCTTGTCGAGCCCCACGCGGATCGCGCGCCAGCCCATCGCGGGGTTCGGCTCGTCCTGCGGCTTGAGATAGGGCAGCACCTTGTCCGAGCCGATGTCGAGCGTGCGGAACACCACCCGGTGCCCGCGCGCGGCATCCATCACCCGGGCGTAGAGCCGCGCCAGCTCGTCGCGCTTGGGCATCTGGTTGCGGATCAGGAACTGGAGCTCGGTGCGGAAGAGGCCCACGCCCTCGGCCCCCGAGGATTCGAGCGAGGGCAGATCGGCCATCAGGCCCGCATTCATCATGAGGCCCGTGACCGTGCCGCATTTCGACTGGGCGGGCAGGTTCCTCAGCGAGGCATACCGCTCCTGCGCCTTGGCCTGCATCGCCATCTTGTCGCGGAAGGCCGCGGCGATCGAGGCCTCGGGGCGCAGATGGACGAGGCCGTTGTCGCCGTCCACCATGATATGATCGCCGTTCAGCGCCTCGGTGGTGATCCGGTCGGCATGGATGACCAGCGGAATGGCCAGCGCCCGCGCCACGACCGCGGCATGAGAGCCGACCGAGCCCTCCTCGAGCACGATGCCGCGCAGCTTGCGACCGTATTCCAAAAGCTCGGCCGGGCCGATGTTGCGCGCCACGAGCACCGGGTTCTCCGGCATCTCGGCGCCGGTGTCGCGCCCCTGCCCGGTCAGGATCCTGAGCAGACGGTGCGACAGGTCGTCGAGATCGTGCAGCCGGTCGCGCAGATAGGCGTCGGGCACCTGCTCGAGCCGCGCGCGGGCGGCCGACTGCTCCTTCTGCACCGCGGCCTCGGCCGAGAGGCCGGCCATGATGTCCTCTTCCATCCGCCGCAGCCAGCCGCGGGAATGGGCGAAGAGCCTGTAGGCCTCGAGCACCTGCCGCTGATCCTTGTCGAGCGTCGAGGCCGACAGGAGATCGTCGACCGAGACCCGCAGCTGCGCCACGGCGGCGCGGATGCGCTCGGTCTCGTGCACCGGATCGTCGCCCACCGGGTTCGTGACCACGACGCGCGCCTCGTGCAGCCAGACATGGCCCTCGGCCGCGCCCTCCTGCCCGGTCGACCCGCGCACCAGCACGGGCTGCGTGTGTTTTGCCGAAAGCGCCTCGCCCTCGCCCACGAAGACGCCCAGTTCGGCCATTTCCGCCAGCACCATGGCCACCACCTCGAGGGCATAGACCTCGTCGTCGGAATATTCCCGCGCCTCGCGCGACTGCACCACCAGCACGCCGAGCTTCTCGCCCACGCGCTGGATCGGCACCCCAAGGAAGGCGGAATAGATCTCCTCGCCGGTCTCGGGCATGAAACGGAAGCCGCGCTCGGACGGCGCGTTGCCGGTGTTGATCGGGCTCGCCATCCGCGCCACGCGGCCGACGAGGCCCTCGCCCATCTTCAGCCGCGTCTTGTGGACGGCTTCGGGATTGAGACCCTGGGTCGCGCAGAGTTCGAGCGTGCCGGAGTCGCGGAAGAGATAGATCGAGCAGACCTCGGTCCGCATCGAGTCCGCAATCAGCGACGTGATGCGGTCCAGCCGGTCCTGACCCTTTCCGGACAGGGCCAGGCTGTCCCGCAACCGCCTGAGAAGCTTGCGGCTTTCGCTCTCGCTGCGTTCAGGCATGACCCCCCGGCGTCAATGCCGGCCTCAGTTGGCCGTCTCCAATGCGAAGGCATCATGGAGTGCCTGCACCGCGAGTTCCATATATTTCCGGTCGATCAGCACCGAAATCTTGATCTCGGAGGTTGCGATGACCTTGATGTTCACACCGTCGGCGGCCAGCGCCTTGAACATGGTCGCCGCGACGCCCGCATGGCTGCGCATCCCGATGCCCACGACCGAGACCTTGGCCACTTCGGTATCGACCACCAGATCGTCATAGACGATGGTGCCCTGGGCCTTGGCATCCTCGAGCGCCTTGCGCGCGCGGGCCACCTGATTGATCGGGCAGGAGAAGGTCATGTCGGTGACCGACCCGGGATGGCTGCCGTAATCCTTTTCCGAGATGTTCTGGACGATCATGTCCACGTTGACCCCGGCCTCGGCCAGCGGCCCGAAGATCGCCGCGGCGACGCCGGGGCGGTCCTCGACGGTGACGAGGGTCATTTTCGCTTCGTCGCGCGAATAGGCGACGCCAGAGACGACTTTCGATTCCATGATATCCTCCTCGTCGCAGACCAGGGTTCCCGAGGTCTCGTCCGTGTCCTCGAACGAGGACAGCACCCGCAGCTTCACCTTGTAGCGCATCGCCAGCTCGACCGAGCGGGTCTGCAGCACCTTCGCGCCGAGCGAGGCGAGCTCGAGCATCTCCTCGTAGGCGATCTTTTCCAGCTTGCGCGCCTTGGACGCGATCCGCGGATCGGTCGTATAGACCCCGTCCACATCGGTGTAGATGTCGCAGCGTTCCGCGGCGAAGGCCGCCGCGAAGGCCACGGCCGTCGTGTCCGAGCCGCCGCGGCCGAGCGTCGTGATCCGGCCCTCGGGGCTCACGCCCTGGAAGCCCGCGACCACCGCGACCTTGAAGCCTTCCGCGAATTTCGCGTCGAGATTCTCGCGCGGGATCTCGAGGAAGCGCGCGGCCGAATGCTGCGAGGTGGTCTTGATCGGCACCTGCCAGCCCTGCCAGCTGCGCGCGGGCACCTCCATCTCCTGAAGGGTCAGCGCCATGAGGCCCGCCGTCACGTTCTCGCCCGACGAGACCACCGCATCATATTCGCGCGCGTCGAACAGGGGCGAGGTCTGCTCGACCCAGCCCACAAGCTCGTTGGTCTTGCCCGACATGGCCGAGACGATGACGATCACGTCATAGCCGCGCTCCACCTCGCGCTTGACCTTCTGCGCGGCGTTCTTGATGCGCGCGAGATCGGCGACGGAGGTGCCGCCGAATTTCATCACTAGAAGCGGCATGGATCAACCCCCGCAGCCGGACCCCGGAATCCGGCGCTTCTTATGCGGGGGCGCAAGGAAGGGCAAGGGCTTCCGGGCGTGCATTAAGCGCGGGCGCGCCTGCGACATCCTTGCGGGCGGCGGGCCCCGGTGGCGCGGCCCTTCCGACATGTTTCTGTTGCAGAAGGCTGCGAGCCTCCTCGCCGTGAAGGGTGCCAAGGGGATGAGCGATGGATGGGGTGGCAGAGGGGCTGATGATCGGGAAGGACGCGCCATCGCCCGGTGACGATCCCCGCGCCGAGGCACGCGCGCTGCTGGCCGAGCTGACCGTGCTCCGCGCCGATCTCTTCCGCCGGTCGGATGCGCGGATGGCGGACTGGGCCACGCGGGTGCGCCGGCTGGAATTCCTTCCGTCGGTCGCCAACATGGCGGACTGGCTGGCGCTGCGGGAGGCGGATCTGACGACGCTCCAGCCGCGGCTGAGCCGCCTCGGCCTCTCGACGCTCGGACGGCTCGACGGCCATGTGCGGCCCTCGCTCGAGGCGGTGATCGCGGCGCTCTCGGCCATTGCGGGCCTCGACGGGCCGGTCTTTCCCGACCCGCAGGGCTTCGATCCCGAACTCCGCAGCCTCCGCGCGCGGCGCGACGCCCTGTTCGGCGCGCGGGACACGGGGCCCGGCACGCGCATCCTCGTGACCCTGCCCTCCGAGGCGGCCTCGGATCCCGCCATCGTGCGCGAGCTGGTGGCGGCGGGGGCGGATGCCTTCCGCATCAACTGCGCCCATGACAGCCCCGAGGCCTGGGCGTCGATGATCGGCCATATCCGCAAGTCCGAGCGGCTGACGGGGCGCAAGCTGCCGATCTCGATGGATCTCGGCGGGCCGAAGTTCCGCGTGACGAAGACGGGCGGCCCGCTGCCCAAGCGCCTGCAGGCGGGCGACCGCTTCGCCTTCGTCGAGAAACCCTCGATGGCGCCCGAGGGCCGGGGCTGGGCCATGCTCGGCCATCCGGCGCTGCTTGCCGCGCTTGCGCCGGGCGTGCAGGTCTCGGTGGATGACGGCAAGCTCTGGGCCACGGTGCTCCAGACCGGCCGGGGTCACGCGCTCCTCGAGGTGGATCGCGTGGGCGAGCGCGGGCTGAAGCTGAAGCCCGGCCGGGGGGTGAACCTGCCCGGCTCGCATCTCGATGTGGCCGCGCTGACCGAGGAAGACCTTGCGGCGCTCGATGTGGTGGTGGCCGAGGCCGACCTCGTGGCCTTCTCCTTCGTCCAGACGCCGGGGGATGTGCGCGCGCTGATCGCGGCGATGGAGGCGCGGGCCCGCCATCCGCGCCCGCTCCCGGCGATCCTGCTGAAGATCGAGACGCCGATGGGGCTGCATCTCCTGCCCGAGCTGATCGTCGAGGCCGGCGGCACGCTGCCCGTGGGGGTGATGATCGCGCGCGGCGATCTCGCCGTCGAGATCGGCTTCGACCGGCTCTCCGAGATCCAGGAAGAGATCCTCTGGCTCTGCGAGGCGGCGCAGGTGCCGGTGGTCTGGGCCACGCAGGTGCTGGAAGGGATGGTGAAGGAGGGGCAGGCCAGCCGCGCCGAAGTCACCGACGCGGCGATGAGCCAGCGGGCGGACTGCGTGATGCTGAACAAGGGGCCGCATGTGGCGGCCGCCATCGAGTTTCTCCGCGACATCCTGATCCGCATGGACCGCCACCAGACGAAGAAGAGCGCCCGCCTCGGCCCGCTGCGCGTCTGGGCGGGCTGAGGCGCAGGAGAGGCCTCGCCCGGAAGGACAGGCGCCGCCGGGCCGCAACCGGCGCCGGGCGGACGCGCCCGTGCCGTCAGAGGGCGCGCCAGCCGATGTCGCGGCGGCAGAAGCCTTCGGGCCAGTCGATCGCATCGACCATCGCATAGGCCGCGGCCTGCGCCTCGGCGAGGGTGGCCCCCCGCGCCGTGGCGGCCAGCACCCGCCCGCCGGTGGCGAGGATGCGGCCTTCCTCGGCGGCCGTGCCCGCATGGAAGACGACCTGCCGGCTGGTCTCGGGCAGCGCCTCGAGGCCGCGGATCTCGGTGCCCTTCCGGTAGCTGCCCGGATAGCCCTTCGCCGCCATCACCACCGTCAGCGCATGATCCTCGGCCCAGTTCACCTGCACCTGATCGAGCCGCCCCTCGGCACAGGCCAGCAGCAGGTCGAGCGCCTGCGCGCCCAGCCGCAGCATCAGCACCTGACACTCCGGGTCGCCGAAGCGGACGTTGTATTCCACGAGCCGCGCGCGGCCCTCCTCGATCATCAGCCCGGCATAGAGCACGCCGCTGTAGGGCGCGCCGCGGCGGCCCATCTCGGCGATGGTGGGCTTCACGATCTCGTCGAGCGCCTGCCGCTGCACCGCCGTCGTCAGCACCGGAGCGGGCGAATAGGCGCCCATGCCGCCGGTGTTCGGCCCCTCGTCGCCGTCGAAGGCGCGCTTGTGATCCTGTGCCGTGCCGATGGGCAGGACGGTGCGCCCGTCGGTCAGGACGAAGAAGCTCGCCTCCTCGCCGGTCATGAATTCCTCGATCACCACCTCGGCGCCCGCCGCGCCGAAGCTGCCGCCGAACATGTCGTCGATGGCGGCCAGCGCCTCGGCTTCGGTCATGGCCACCACGACGCCCTTGCCCGCCGCAAGCCCGTCCGCCTTGATGACGATGGGCGCGCCGGTGGCGCGCACATGCGCGCGGGCGCCCTCGGCCTCGGTGAAGCGCGCATAGCCCGCGGTGGGCGCGCCGCAGGCGTCGCAGACCTCCTTGGTGAAGCCCTTCGAGGCCTCGAGCCGGGCTGCCGCCTGCGAGGGGCCGAAGGTCAGAAGGCCCGCGGCGCGGGTGGCGTCGGCCACGCCCGCGGCGAGCGGCGCCTCGGGGCCCACCACCACGAAATCGACCGAGTTCGCCTCGCAGAAGGCCACCACCGCCGAGCCGTCGAGGATGTCGAGATCGGCGCATTCGGCGATCTGCGCGATCCCGGCATTGCCCGGCGCGACGATCAGCCGGTCGCATTTCGGGTTCTGCTTGATCGCCCAGGCCAGCGCATGTTCGCGCCCGCCGCCGCCGAGAATGAGGATGTTCATGGCCGCTCCCTTGTCCATCGGTGCCGCGTCTCTAATCCGAAAGCGTCCCGTGGGACAAGGCGCCCGCGCCCCCTTCGCGACCCGTTGCGCGGGGCCTAGCGCCATGCGAAGAAACCCCGGCGCCCGGCCACGAGGGCCGTTCCTTTCCGAGCACAGGTCATGGATCTCCGCACCCTTCTTCTCCCCGCAGCCCTTCTCGCAGCCACCCCGCTTCTGGCCGATGAGGCCACGACCGCCCGTCTCGAGGCAGCCTTCGCCGCCCTCACCCCCGAAGAGCGGGCGATCGTTCAGGAAGAGCTCGAGATCGCGGGCCTCTATGCCGGGCCGGTCGACGGCAGCACCGGCCCCGGCGACGGGCGCACGCTCGAAGATGCGGCGGCCTTCATCGAGGAGAATTCCGCGGGCATGGTGACCGTGCCGCTCGCCACCGACGAGGAGGCCCGCGCCTTCGCGAAAAGTCTCGCCGAGCGGGGCTATTCGTCCTGGCTCTACGGCGAGGGCGACGAGGGCTGATCCCCGCCGTGGCCTTGGGGTGACGGCCGGAGCCCGGGGGACGGTCCGGCACGGGCCGACCGCAAGCCTGAAGGTACGGCCCCTCGATCCGGGCCGGGCGGCGCGTCCAGGGCGGGGAGCACACCCCCCGAGCGGGATCCTGACCCGTCGCAGGCGGCCCGAACCCGCAGCTTGCCTGTCGGACGGGCCTCGGGCACAAAGACCCCATGTCCGACCTCTTCGAAGATCCCGCCCCCACCCGCAACACGCCGGAATTCACCGTCTCGGAGCTGTCGGGCGCCGTGAAGCGGGTCATCGAGGGCGAGTTCGGCCTCGTCCGGGTGCGCGGCGAGATCGGGCGCGTCTCGCGGCCCGCCTCGGGACACCTCTATTTCGACCTGAAGGACGACCGCGCCGTGATGGCGGCGATCTGCTGGAAGGGTCAGGCGGGCCGGCTCTCCGTGCGTCCCGAGGAGGGGATGGAGGTGGTGGCCACCGGCCGGATGACCACCTTCCCCGGCCAGTCGAAATATCAGATCATCGTCGAGGACATGGCCCCCGCCGGGGCAGGCGCGCTGATGGCCATGCTCGAGAAGCGCCGTGCGGCGCTCGCGGCGGAAGGGCTCTTCGATGCCGCCCGCAAGCGCCCCCTCCCCTTCCTGCCGCGGGTGATCGGCGTCGTGACCTCGCCCTCGGGCGCGGTGATCCGCGACATCCTCCACCGGCTGCGCGACCGCTTCCCGAGCCATGTGCTGATCTGGCCCGTCGCGGTGCAGGGCGAGAAATGCGCCCCCGAGGTGGCCGCCGCCATCCGCGGCTTCAACGCGCTGCCCGAGGGCGGCCCGATCCCGCGCCCCGACCTCCTGATCGTCGCGCGCGGCGGCGGCAGCCTCGAGGATCTCTGGGGCTTCAACGAGGAGATCGTCGTCCGGGCCGCGGCCGATAGCCGGATCCCGCTGATCTCGGCCGTGGGTCACGAGACCGATACCACCCTCATCGATCATGCCGCCGACCGCCGCGCCCCCACCCCCACCGCCGCGGCCGAGATGGCGGTGCCCGTGCGGCTCGAACTGCTGGCCGGCCTCGACGGTCAGGGCGCGCGGCTCTCGCGCTGTGCGGCCGAGACGATTCGGCGGCGCGACCAGCGCCTGCGCGATCTCGCCCGCGCCCTGCCGCGACTCGAGAGCCTCGTGGCGGGACCGAGCCAGCGCTTCGATCTCTGGTCCGGCCGGCTCTCGGGCGCGCTCGGCCA
>NZ_MABH01000233.1 GCF_001720585.1 Cereibacter johrii
AGAGCGCCACCTCGTCGAGCGCGTCGGGCAGGGGCGTGACCACCGCCACCGGCGAACGGCGGCCTTCGCCCGCCACCCGCACCGCGGCATCCATCCAGTCCGGCACGCCCTTTTCGGCGGCGAGACGCCGCTCGGCGCCGCGGGCGGCCTGCCGCAGGGCAAGTGCGGCGCGCGGCGCGGTGCCGGTCAGATCCTCGCCCAGCACGAGCACCGCATCGGCCCGCTCGATGTCGCGGACCGAGGCGATCCCCGCCGGTCCCTGCCGCAGGATCGCGGCCATCCGGGCCACCAGGGCCGCCTCGGAAGCGCTGCATCCGGCGAAGAACCGGTCTTCGCCCACGAGCCTGCGCAGCGCGAAATTGGTCTCGAGACAGGCGCGGGGCGAGCCGATGCCGATGGCCCCCCGCGCGACGAGGGCACGGGCGCCCGCGATCGCGTCGGTCCAGAGGATCTCGGCGCCCTTGCGGGTGGGATGGGTCAGACGGGCCGCCTCGGCCGCGAGCGCCCCGAACCGTCCCCGGTCGCAGAGAAACGAGCCGTTGATCGCGCCGTGCGTGCGGTTCTGCACCTTGCGGAGCGTTCCGCCGCGCTCGAAGAGGGTGATGTTGCAGCCGACCGAGCAGTTCGCGCAGATCGAGGGCGTCTCGGCCATGTCCCAGGGCCGCGCATAGTGGCGCGACCACCAGCGGTCGTCGAAGACGCCGGTCGGGCAGACCTCGGCGAGGTTGCCGGCGAAGGGGCTTTCGAGCGGGCCGGGTTCGGTGCGGCCGAACCAGACCCGGTCATGCGCGCCCAGAACCTCGAAATCGCGCCCCCCCGCATAGTCGCGGTAGAAGCGGAGGCAGCGGTAGCAGCCGATGCAGCGGTTCATCTCCTGCGTGAGGAAGGGGCCGTGATCCTGATTGCGGTGGGTGCGCTTCGGCACCTCGGCCCGGCGGCGGTGGTGGCCCGAGGCCACCACCATGTCCTGCAGGTGGCAGGCGCCGCCCTCTTCGCAGACCGCGCAATCGTGGGGGTGGTTCACCATCAGCCATTCGATGATCCGGGCGCGGAATCGCTCGGCCTCGGGATCCATGACCTCGACCCGCTGGCCCTCGCGCACGGGCGTCATGCAGGCCATCTCGATCCGGCCTTCGGTATCCTCGGGACCGTCATGGACCCGCACCGCGCAGAGCCGGCAGGCGCCGACCGAGCCCAGATCGCCGTGCCAGCAGAAATGCGGGATCTCGATGCCCGCCGAGAGACAGGTGGTGAGCAGGTCCTTCGAGCCCTCGACCTCGAGGGAGCGGCCGTTGACGGTGATCCTCATGCCCGCTCTCCCTCGGCCAGTCGTGCCTCGAACTCGGCCGCGAACATCGAAAGCCCCGAGGCGAGGGGCGCCATGGCGCCCCCCATCAGGTCGCAGAAGCTGCGCCCGCGGGGGGCGGCCTCGGCGGCGGTCATCTGCAACAGCTCCAGATCCGCACGGCGACCCTGACCCGCGGCGAACCGGTCGAGGATCTTCGCCACCAGCGGCAGCCCCTCGCGGCATGGGGTGCACCAGCCGCAGCTTTCGCGCGCATAAAAGCGCATGTGCCGGGCGAGGAAGCCCACCGGGCAGGCGGTGCCGTCGAGCACGATCAGCATGCCCGTGCCGAACATCGAGCCCGCTTTAGCCACATGGCCGAAGTCGAGCGGCAGGTCGAGCCGGTCGGGGCCGAAGAAGCCGCTGGCGCCGCCGCCGGGCTGGAAGGCGCGGAGCCGCCCGTCGCCCGAGACGCCGCCCGCGCGCTCGATCAGCTCGCGCGCGGTGGTGCCCATCGGCGCCTCGAAGAGGCCCGGGCGCTGCACCCGGCCCGAGACGCCGTAGAGTTTCGTCCCGCCCTCTTCCGTGCGCGAGAGGGCGCGGAAGCGCTGCGGCCCCAAGGACAGGATATGGGGGACGAGCGAGATGGTCTCGACGTTGTTCACGGTCGTGGGCCGTCCCCAGAGGCCCGATTGCGCCGGGAAGGGCGGGCGCTTCCTCGGCACGGCGCGGTGGCCTTCCAGCGCGGTGATGAGCGCGGTCTCCTCGCCCACGATGTAGCGCCCGGCCGAGGGGTGGACCCGGATCGCGAGGTCGCCCAGCAGGCCCGCATCCCGCGCTTCGTGAATGGCACGCTCTACCGCGGCAATGCCGGGGCGGTATTCGTCGCGGATCAGCACGATCGCTTCGTCCGCATGGGTGGCGCGGGCGGTGATGATCGCGCCCTCGATCACCTGATGCGGCAGGGCTTCCAGCAGGAAGCGGTCCTTGAAGGCGCCGGGCTCCATCTCGTCGCCGTTCACGATCAGATAGCTCGGGCCCTCGCCGGGAGAGGTTCCCCGCTCGGGCATGAAGCGCCACTTGCGCCCGGCCGGGAAGCCCGCGCCGCCGCGGCCGTTCAGATGCGCCGCCTCGACCATGTCGATGATCTCGGTGGGCGCCATGTTTCGCGCACGTTCGACCGCCTCGTAGCCGCCCTCGGCGCGCCATTCGGCGAGCGTGTGCGGGCGGCGGTCGGGGCGGGCGCGGCCGGTGAGGGGCAGGTCGGTCACAATCCGTCCTCCAGCAGCGCCGCGACGCCCGCGGGCGAGAGCGGGCCCACGAGGCGCCGGTCGCGGCCCACGACGGCCGCCGGCGCGCGGTCGCAGCCGCCGAGGCAGGCCACGTTCAGAAGCGTGTAGCGCCCGTCGCGCGTGGTCTCGCCGAAGCCGATGCCGAGGCGGCGTTTGAGTTCCTCGCGGACCTCCTCGGCCCCGTTCAGCCAGCAGGAGGCGCCGTCGCACAGAAGGATCACCGTCTTCCCGACCGGATGGCGGAAGATTAGCGAGTAAAAGCTTGCCAGCGCTTCCATTTCCGCGCGATGCACCCCGAGCGTGGCCGCCGCTTCGGCCAGATGGGCATCCGAGACCCAGCCGTGCTCGTGCTGGATCAGCTTCAGCGCCTCGAGCATCGCGGCGCGGGGGCCGCCATGCTCGTCCGAGGCGGCACGGATGCGGGCGAGAAGATCGGGCGAAAGGCTCATCGGTCGACGTCCGACATGACGAAATCAATGCTGGCGATATGGGCCACGAGGTCGGCCACGGTCATGCCGGGCACGATCTTCGGGATCATCTGGAGATGGGCGAAGGAGGGCGTGCGGATCCGCGTCCGGTAGCTCTGCGTGCCGCCATCCGAGACGATGGCATATTGCGTGAGGCCGCGGTGGCCCTCGATCTGGCCCGTGGCCTCGCCCGCGGGCACGACCGTGCCCCAGCTCGATTGCAGGAAATGGGCGATCAGCGTCTCGATGTCCTTCTGCATCGCGCCGCGGGGGGGCGGCGTCGTCAGCGGATGATCGGCCTTCACGGCACCTTCCGGCATGTTCTCAAGACATTGGCGGATGATCTTCAACGACTCTCTCATCTCGTCGGCGCGCACTCGCGTGCGGTCGAAGATGTCGCCGCGCTGGCCCAGCGGCACCTCGAACTCGAACTGCTCGTAGCCCGAGTAGGGCCGCAGCTTGCGCAGGTCCCAGTCGCAGCCGGTGGCGCGGAGGCCGGGGCCGGTGGTGCCCCATGTGAGGGCGGTGTCGGTGTCGTAGGCGCCGACGCCCACGGTGCGGGCGCAGAACAGCTCGGAGCGCAGCACCATCCGCTCGTACTCGTCGAGCCGCGCGGGCATCCAGTCGAGGAAGCCCCGCACCATCGCGTCCCATCCCGTGGGCAGATCCATCGCCACGCCGCCGATGCGGAAGAAGGCCGGATGCATCCGCGCGCCGGTGATGGCGTTCAGGATCTCGTGGCCCTTCTCGCGGTCGGTGAACATGTAGAAGACGGGCGACATGGCGCCCACGTCCTGCGCCATGGTGCCGTAGAACAGCAGGTGGTTCATGATGCGGTAGAATTCGCAGAGCATGACCCGGATCATCTGCGCCCGGGGCGGCACGGTGATGCCGCAGAGCCGCTCGACCGCGAGGAGATAGGGCAGCTCCGAGATGACGCCGCCCAGATAGTCGATCCGGTCGCAATAGGGGATGAACCCGTGCCAGGTCTGGCGCTCGGCCATCTTCTCGGCGCCGCGGTGGTGATAGCCGATGTCGGGCCAGGCCCAGACCACCTCCTCGCCGTCGAGGCCGAGGAGGATGCGGAACACGCCATGCGTCGAGGGGTGATGGGGGCCGAAGTTCAGCACCATCAGCTCCTCGCCGTCGCGCAGCTTCGGCAGGCCGAGCAGGTCGGGGTCGGTGATGGTCGCGCGCTCCTCGGCCTCGAACAGCCGGTCGGTCAGCACGAAGGGCGGCTTCTCGGTCGCCCGCGCGTAATGGGTCTTGAGGAGCGGATGCCCCTCCCATGTGGGCGGCATCAGGATCCGGCGCGTCTCGCGGCCGAAATCGAGGCCGAACATGTCGTGCGCCTCGCGCTCGTACCAGTCGGCATTGGCATAGACGCGGGCGATCGAGGGCGCGCGGCCATGGGTGGCGAGCTTCAGCCTGAGGTCTGCGTTCCGCGCCAGCGAGACGAGATGCGAGCAGAGCGTGATCCGCGAGGCAGGCTGGCCCGGGCGGTGCTGCCGGAGGCTCTCGTCGATGGCCCAGAGATCGGCCAGAAGCGGGAAGGGCGCCGCGATCTCCTCGCGCAGGAAGCGGTGGGCCGCCTCCCAGACCGACGCATCGAGCCAGAGCACCGGAAAGGCCTCGCCCGTGGCCTGTTCGGCCTGGATCGCGGCACCGAAACGGGCGCGCAGCGCCTGACGCGCATCGGGAATGGCTTGATCGAGGCTCATTTCGCCTCCGGATCTGCCAGGCGGCTGACGGCCATGCGCGCCTCGCGCAGCGCGTCGCGCCGCGGGACGGGGTCGAAGGGGCGGGTGGGGCCGGTCTCGCCCATGCGGATCTGCAGCGGCCGCGCCTCGGTCGCGATCTTCGACTGCAGGAGCACCAGCGCCTCCATCAGCGCCTCGGGGCGGGGCGGGCAGCCGGGGACATAGACATCGACCGGCAGGAAGCTGTCGACGCCCTGCACCACGGAATAGATGTCATACATGCCGCCCGAATTGGCGCAGGCGCCCATCGAGATCACCCAGCGCGGCTCGCGCATCTGGCTGTAGAGCCGGTAGAGCGGCACGGCCATCTTGCGGAAGACGGTGCCCGACACGATCAGCAGGTCGGCCTGCCGCGGGGTGGAGCGGATGACCTCGGCCCCGAAGCGGGCCTGGTCGTAGACCGGCGTCAGCGCCGTCGCCATCTCGACATAGCAGCAGGACAGGCCGAAGTTGAACGGCCAGAGACTGTGCTTGCGCGACCAGGCCACCAGATCGTCGAGCCGCGTGAAAAGATGCGAGGCCGCCATGCGGTCCTCCGGCGCCTCCGCATCGGGGCGCCCGATGGTCCAGCTCATGCCCGTTCCTTCCGCGGTCCGGTCTCGAGCGCACCCTCCATCCAGAGCCAGGCGAGGGCGGCGAGCAGCACGAGGATGAAGATGGTGGCGGCGACGAGCGCGCCCCGGCCAAGCTCGAGCGCCGAGACCGCCCAGGCGAAGAGCACCGCCACCTCGACGTCGAAGATCATGAAGAAGACGGCCACGAGGAAATATTGCGTGGCGACCCGGCCCCGCGGAGGGGCCCCCGCGGGTGCGCCGCTCTCGTAGGTGCCGAAGCCGTCGCGGGAGGGCTCGCGCAGGAGGCCCGCCACCAGAAGGATCCCGGCCACGGTGGAAGCCACGATTGCGAGGTGCAAGCCGAGGGCGGCCCGCGGATCGAGGCTGTTCATCAGGTCGAGCATGGTCTTGCGTCCTTCCGGGCGGGAAACGGACTGGCGAGGAGAGCCTTCGGCCCCGTCCTGTCCGTCTCTATCATCCGCTGATTACCCATTCGTTTGGCCCATGCGCCTTGATCTGCATCAGAAATTCTCAGATAGGCCTCGAGGACGCACGCAAAAGGCGAAGGGTCTGCGCCAAGACGTCGCGCCCCCACGGCTGGCGCCCCGTCTCTCCCGCGCCCGCCCAAGGATTGGACGGCGCAGGCCGCCGTCCGCCTTCGCCCGGCGGAATGCGGCTTTCCGCAGGGCGCGGGACGGGTCCGCGCATTGACGCATGGGGGGGGCTTCGACATAGGTAGCCCCGGGAACCGGCACTTTTCCACAACGAAACCGGGGAGAGGGAGGAACATGGGAGGGCTACTCGGCCTGTCGCGGTCGATCGACCGCATGAACGAGCTCATCGGCCGCGGGGTATCCTGGCTGATCCTGATTGCGATCTTCATCAGCGCAGGCAACGCCACGGTGCGGAAGGTGCTGAACACCTCCTCCAATGCCTGGCTCGAGCTTCAATGGTATCTGTTCGGCGCGGCCTTCCTGTTCGCGGCGGCCTACACGCTCAAGCAGAACGAGCATATCCGCATCGACATCGTCTACGGGCTCTTCTCGCGGCGGGTGCAGCACTGGATCGACCTTTTCGGGCATCTGGTCTTCCTCATGCCCTTCGTGCTGCTGATGCTCTACTACCTCGGCCCCTACGTCGAACGCTCCTGGAGGACGGGCGAGGTCTCGACCAATGCGGGCGGCCTGACGATCTGGCCTGCCAAGTCCCTGCTCCTGATCGGCTTCTTCCTCCTCGCCCTGCAGGGCCTGTCCGAGATCATCAAGAAGATCGCCGTGATGCGGGGCATCATCCCGGATCCTGCGCCCTTCATCTCGGCCCATGAGGCGGCCGAGCGCGAGGGCGAACTGCTCGCGGGCGACGCGAAGCTCAGCGACCCCCGGCCGGGCGAGGTGCGGAAATGATGGAATTCATCGCGGTGAACATGGCGCCGATCATGTTCGCCTCGCTCGTGGTCTTCCTGCTGCTGGGCTATCCGGTGGCCTTCGCCCTGGCGGCCAACGGGCTTTTGTTCTTCTTCATCGGGGTCGAGCTCGCGCCGCTGTCGGAAGGGACGATCAGCCTCGGCTGGAACCTCCTCGGCACCATGCCGGACCGGTTCTGGGGGGTGCTCTCGAACGAGACGCTGCTGGCCATTCCCTTCTTCACCTTCATGGGCATCGTGCTGGAACGATCCGGCATGGCCGAGGACCTGCTCGACACGATCGGCCAGCTCTTCGGGCCCATCCGCGGCGGGCTTGCCTATGCGGTCATCATCGTGGGGGCCCTCCTTGCGGCCACCACGGGCGTCGTCGCGGCCAGCGTCATAGCCATGGGGCTGATCTCGCTGCCGATCATGCTGCGCTATGGCTATGACCGGCGCATCGCCTCGGGCGTCATCGCGGCCTCCGGCACGCTGGCGCAGATCATCCCGCCGAGCCTCGTGCTGATCGTGCTGGCCGACCAGCTCGGCCGGTCGGTGGGCGACATGTACAAGGGGGCGCTGATCCCCGGCCTGGTCCTCACCGGGATCTACATGGGCTATGTGCTCGTCATGTCGATCCTGAAGCCGCAGTCGATGCCGGCGCTGCCGCTCGAGGCGCGCACGCTGGGCTCGGGCGTCACGTCGCTGATCGTGGCGCTGGCGGTGGCGGCGGGCGTGGGCGTGGGCACGCATTACTGGTTCGCGGACGCCTACGGGGCCAAGAATGCGGACATCCTCGGCGCGGTGGCCGGGATCGCGGTGATCTACATCGCCGCCATCCTCGACCGGGCCGCGGGCGGCAAGCTCATGTCGCGGCTGGCGCAGCAGGTCATCATCGTGCTGATCCCGCCGCTTGCGCTGATCTTCCTCGTGCTGGGCACGATCTTCCTCGGCATCGCCACGCCCACCGAGGGCGGCGCGATGGGCGCGGTGGGCGCGCTCCTCCTTGCGGGGATCAAGGGGCGGCTGAACCTCGGCGTGGTGACGCAGGCGCTGGCCTCGACCACGCGGCTCTCGGCCTTCGTCATGTTCATCCTGCTCGGCGCGCGGATGTTCTCGCTGACCTTCTACGGCGTGAACGGCCATATCTGGGTCGAGCATCTGCTGACCTCGCTGCCGGGGGGCGAATACGGCTTCCTGATCGCCGTCTCGGTGCTGGTCTTCCTGCTGGCCTTCTTCCTCGACTTCTTCGAGCTGGCCTTCATCATCGTGCCGCTGCTGGCGCCTGCGGCCGAGGCGCTGGGGATCGACCTGATCTGGTTCGGGATCATCCTCGGCGTGAACATGCAGACCTCGTTCATGCACCCGCCCTTCGGCTTCGCGCTGTTCTACCTGCGCTCGGTCGCGCCGCGTCAGTCCTACATCGACCCGGTGACCAAGGCCCGCATGGCGCCGGTGACGACGGGGCAGATCTACTGGGGCGCGGTGCCCTTCGTTTGCATCCAGATCGTGATGGTGGCGCTGGTCATCCTGTTCCCGCAGATGGTCATGCACTACAAGGGCGCGCCGGTGGATACGTCGAACGTGACCATCACGCTGCCGCAGATGCCGAGCCTCGGCGGAGGGCTGGGGGGTGGTCTCGGGGGCGGTCTGGGCGGCGGTCTCGGCGCTCCGTCGGGCACGGCTCCGGGCGCGCCTGCGCCGGGCGGGCTGGGAGCGCCTCCGGGCCTCGCTCCGGGCGGGCTGGGCGTGCCGCCGGGCCTTGCTCCGGCGACCCCCGTCCCTCCGGCCGCGAACTGAGCGGCGGCGCAATCCTTCGTTCCAGAGACCGACGGCGGCCCCACCCGGGGCCGCCGTTTTCCGTCGGAGGGGGGCCGGGCGCGCCTGCCCCTGTCGCCCATGAAAAGACCCCGGAGCGCGGCTCCGGGGTCCTCTTTCGCGCGGTGCTCGGGCTCAGAGCTTGCCGGCGTTCTGCTGCACCATCATGAAGGTGTCGTAGTTGTATTCGGCGATCTGCGCCCAGGTGTAGTGCTCGGAGCGGAAGGCCTTGATCGACTCCCAGATCTTCTTGAAGGCGGGGTTCGAGGCTTCCATCTCGGCATAGACCTCGTTCGCGGCCTCGAAACAGGCCTGCAGGATCTCGGGGCTGAAGGGCCTGAGCTGCGTTCCCTGCGCCACCAGCGACTTGATCGCCGTCGGGTTCTTCCAGTCGTAGAGCTGGAGCATGTTCGCATCGGCCGCGTGGCAGGCGGTGCGCAGCAGCGACTGATAGGCCGGGGTCAGACCCTCGTAGGCGCTCTTGTTGAACATGAAATGGACGGTCGGGCCGCCTTCCCACCAGCCGGGATAGTAGTAGTAGGGCGCCACCTTGAAGAAGCCGAGCTTCTCGTCGTCATAGGGGCCGACCCATTCGGTCGCGTCGATCGTCCCCTTTTCCAGCGCCGGATAGATGTCGCCGCCCGCGATCTGCTGCGGCACGACGCCCAGACGCTCCATCACCTTGCCCGCAAAGCCGCCGACCCGCATCTTCAGGCCCTGCATGTCGGCCACGGTGTTGATCTCGCGCCGGAACCAGCCGCCCATCTGCACGCCGGTGTTGCCGCCCGGGAAGGCCACGATGTTGTGCTGCGCGAGGAACTCGTTGTAGAGGTCGATCCCGCCGCCATGGTAGTGCCAGGCGTTGATGCCGCGCGCCGAAAGCGAGAAG
Source organism: Cereibacter johrii (assembly GCF_001720585.1). Classification (GTDB taxonomy): domain Bacteria; phylum Pseudomonadota; class Alphaproteobacteria; order Rhodobacterales; family Rhodobacteraceae; genus Cereibacter_A; species Cereibacter_A johrii. Next base: position 9,468 of record NZ_MABH01000233.1, read on the forward strand.
GGCACGGCCGCGGCCAGCGCGAAGGTGGGATCCTTGCCCCAGTAGTAGTAGCCGACCGTGTGGCAGCATTCGACGGTGCCTTCGGTCACGGCGTCGGCGGCCTGCAGGCCGGGCACCAGCTCGCCCGCCGAGAAGACCTGGATCTGGAAGTTGCCGTCGGTGGCTTCCGACAGCATCTTCGACAGCACCTCGGCGCCGCCGAAGATCGTGTCGAGCGATTTCGGGAAGGAGGAGGCGAGCCTCCAGGTGACCTTGGGCGCGGACTGGGCAAGGGCCGGCGCGGCGAGGGCGCTCGCGGCGGCCCCTCCCACGGCGGCCTTGGTGATGAATGAACGACGATCCATGGCATTCCTCCCTTGTGGACGAGGCGGGCCGGCTTCTGTCCGCCGGCTGCGCGCTGCGGGCAGATTACACCGCAAGGGGCGGCTGTCCAGAACCGAGGCGCGCGGCTTTCCGCAAGCCGTGGCAGAGGCTTGGAAAGGCGGAAAAGGGCGCGGCGTGGAAGCGGGCAGGTGCCTTCCGAAGAGGCAGTCCGGGCCCTGAAGCGGGGGCCGGATGCGGGGGAAGATCGCGTGCCCCGTGTCCGATTTGAACGAACGACCTTCGCTTTACAAGAGCGCTGCACTACCACTGTGCTAACGGGGCCACGCCCGCTCTCTCTACCCGAGGGCCGCCGCCTTGACAAGTCCGGCGCCTCGCCCGGAAGCCAGGCCCCGCTGGCTGTGGCGCCGGACATTCCGCCGCCCCCACAAGAGGTTAAGGGGACGAGAGCCTCGGGATGGCGCGGGCCTTTCGCCTTGCGGCGCCACGGAGCGCGCCGCAAGGGCGGGGGCTTCGCTTCGCGGCCCCGACTGGCTGGGCCCGCGGATCAGGCCGCGAGGAAGCGCCGCAGCACCGCCTCGGCCCCGTCGCGCCAGACCGCCTCGAGGGCTGCCGCGAACTCGGCCGCCAGAAGATCGTTCTGCGCCAGATCGCCGTAGACCTCGGTCATCGCGAGCCACTCGGCCGGCGTCTCCTTCGCCCGCCGCGCCCGGTCCTGCAGCGCCGTCCAGTTCGGATCGTTCGGCTCGACCACCACGCCCGAGTCCGTCGTGCCGTAGCAGTAGCGGCACCAGAGCGCCGAGAGCAGCACCAGCCCCTTCGGCACCGTGCCCGCCGCCAGATTGTCGCGCAGCGACGGCACGATGAACTTCGGCTGCCGGTTCGAACCGTCGAGGCAGAGCCTGCGCGTCGTGTCGGCGATCTCGGGGTTCGAGAAGCGGCTCTCGATCAGGGTGAGATAGTCGGGGATGCTGGTGTCCGGCACGGGCGCGACATGGGGCAGGATCTCCTCGACCTCGACCTTGTGCAGGAAGGCCGCGATCAGCGGATGGGCCATGGCCTCGTGCACGAGCTGGATGTCCATGAGCGCCGACGGATAGGCGATCACCGCATGGCCCCCGTTCAGGATGCGGATCTTCATCGCCTCGTAGGCATGGACATGCGGGGTGAAGGTCACGCCCACCTTCTCGAGCGCGGGACGCCCGGCGGGGAAATGATCCTCGATCACCCATTGCCGGAAGGGCTCGCAGGTGACGGGCACCGGATCGGCGAGGCCGAAGCCCTGCGCCAGCTCGCGCTCGTGCGGGCCGGTGGCGGGGGTGATGCGGTCGACCATGCCGTTCGGGAAGGCCACCTGCGCCTTCACCCAGCCCGCCAGCTCGGCGTCGTAGAGTTCGGCCAGGCCCACCACGGCGTTCCGGGTGACATGGCCGTTGCCGGGCAGGTTGTCGCAGGACATCACGGTGAAGGGGGCAATGCCCGCGTCACGGCGGGCGCGGAGGGCGGCGAGGATCGCGCCGAAGGCGGTTGCGGGCCGCGCAGGCTGGGCCGCATCGGCCACGATGTCGGGATGGGTCGGATCGAAGGCGCCCGAGGCGTCGACATAATAGCCGCCCTCGGTCACGGTCAGCGAGACGATGCGGATGCGCGGATCCGACATGGCCTCGATCAGCGCGGCATTGTCGGCCTCGACCGGCAGGAAGCCCACCATCGCGCCCACCTGCCGGGCCCGGTGGCCCGCCGGATCGAGCTCGATCACCGTCGAGAGATTGTCCTGCGCGGCCAGAGCCTCGCGCATCCGCGCATCGGTCGGGCGGACGCCCGCGCCGAGGATGGCCCAGTCGTGGCCCTCGCCCAGCGCGAAGAGATCGTCGAGATAGACCGCCTGATGAGCCCGGTGGAAGTTGCCGACGCCGATATGGACGATGCCGGGGGTGAGCGCCTTGCGGTCATAGGCGGGGCGGGTGACGGAGCGGGTCATGGGATTACCTCGGATAGGGGGCGCGTTCGACGGGGGGAGGGCCGGGCCTTGGGCCTCAGCTCATCCAGTTGCCGCCGTCGACGTTGTAGGTCTGGGCCACGATGTAGTCGGCCTCGGGCGTGGCGAGGAAGATCGCCATGCCGGTCAGGTCCTCGGCGCGGCCCATGCGGCCGAAGGGCACCGCCTCGCCGACCTGACGTTTCTTCTCGCCGCGGGGCAGGTTCTCGTATTCGGCGAACTTGGCATCCACCCCGTCCCAGTGCTCGCCGTCCACCACGCCCGGCGCGATGGCATTGACGTTGATCCCGTGGCGGATGAGGTTCAGCCCCGCGCTCTGGGTGAGCGAGATGACGGCGGCCTTGGTCGCGCAATAGACGCCCACCAGCGCCTCGCCGCGGCGGCCGGCCTGGCTGGCCATGTTGATGATCTTGCCGCCCCTGCCGCCCGCGATCATCGCCCGCGCCACCGCCTGCATCATGAAGAGCGTGCCCGAGACGTTGATCGCGAACAGCCGGTCGTAGCTCTCGCGGGTGATCTCGACGATGGGCGCCAGATCGAAGAGGGCCGCATTGTTCACGAGGATGTCGATGCTGCCCCAACGGTCGAGAAGCTCGGCCACACAGTGGTCGATGCTGGCCTGATCGGTCACGTCGAGGGCGATGGCGCAGGCCGCGGGGCCGATCTCGGCCGCGGTGGCGCGGGCTGCCTCGAGGTTGATGTCGGCGATGGCCACGCGCGCGCCTTCACGCACATAGGCCTCGGCGAAGGCGCGGCCGATGCCGCGCGCCGAGCCGGTGATGAGGGCGGTCTTGCCGTCGAGCCGCATGTCAGAGCGCCTTTCCGTCGGCGCCGAAGCGGTGGATCTTGTCGGCCTGCGGCGTGAGCCACACCCGGTCGCCGTGGTGGACGCCGAACTCTCCGCCCGTCCGCACGGTGAGGGTTGGCATCCCCGCGACATGCACATGCAGGAACGTGTCCGAGCCGAGATGTTCCGAGACGCCGACCTCGCCCTGCCACGCACCCGTCTCGCGCGAGAGGTCGATATGTTCGGGGCGGATCCCGATGGTGGTGGCGCCGTGCTTGGCGGCCTCGGGCCCCTCGATCAGGTTCATCTTCGGGCTGCCGATGAAGCCCGCCACGAAGAGGTTCGCGGGATTGCGGTAGAGCGTGAGGGGCGAGCCCACCTGCTCGATCCGGCCCGCGTTCAGCACCACGATCTTGTCGGCCATGGTCATGGCCTCGACCTGATCGTGGGTGACATAGATCATCGTGGTCTCGAGCGACTGGTGCAGCTCGGTGATCTCGAGCCGCATGTTCACCCGCAGCGCCGCATCGAGGTTCGAGAGCGGCTCGTCGAACAGGAAGGCCGCCGGCTCGCGCACGATGGCGCGCCCGATGGCCACCCGCTGCCGTTGCCCGCCCGAGAGCTGGCCGGGGCGGCGGTCGAGATAGTTGGTGAGGTTCAGGATCTTGGCCGCGTTCGACACGCGCCGCTCGATCTCCTGTGGCTCCATCTTCGCCATCCGCAGCGGGAAGGCGATGTTCTTCTTCACCGTCATGTGCGGATAGAGCGCGTAGCTCTGGAACACCATGGCGAGGCCGCGCTTCGCGGGCGGCATCTCGGTGGCGTCGCGCCCGTCGATCATGATCTGGCCGTCCGACACATCCTCGAGGCCCGCGATCAGGCGCAGGAGCGTGGATTTGCCGCAGCCCGAGGGGCCGACGAAGACGACGAACTCGCCATCCTCGATGTCGAGGTCGAGCGAGGGGATGACGACCGCCTCACCGAACCGCTTCTGGACGTTGCGCAGGGTTATCTTGCCCATGTGGCCCTCACTTCACCGCGCCGAAGGTCAGGCCGCGGACGAGTTGTTTCTGGCTGAACCAGCCAAGGATCAGGATCGGCGCGATGGCCATGGTCGAGGCCGCCGAAAGTTTCGCGTAGAAGAGGCCCTCGGGGCTGGAATAGCTCGCGATGAACTGCGTGAGCGGGGCCGCCCGCGAGGTGGTCAGCTGCAGCGTCCAGAAGGCCTCGTTCCAGGCGAGGATCACGTTCAGAAGCAGCGTCGAGGCGATGCCCGGCACGGCCATCGGCGTGAGGATATAGAGGATCTCGGAGCCGAGCGTCGCCCCGTCCATCCGCGCGGCCTCGAGGATCTCGCCCGGGATCTCCTTGAAGTAGGTGTAGAGCATCCAGACCACGATCGGCAGGTTGATGAGCGTGAGCACGATCACGAGGCCGATCCGCGTGTCGAGAAGGCCCGTGTCGCGGAAGATCAGATAGAGCGGGATGAGCACGCCCACCGCCGGCATCATCTTGGTCGACAGCATCCACATCAGCACGTCCTTCGTCCGCCGGCCCGGCACGAAGGCCATGGCCCAGGCGGCGGGAATGGCGATGACGAGGGCCACGAGGGTCGATCCCAGCGAGATCACCACCGAGTTCATGAAGTGGCGTGCGTAGTTCGACCGTTCCTGCACATCGGCGTAGGATTGCAGGGTCCAGTCCGAGAAGAGCATGGCGAAGGGCGCCTTGATGGCGTCTCCTTCCGATTTGAAGCTCATCAGCACCGTCCAGAGGATCGGGAAGAAGATGAGGAAGGCGATCGTCCAGGCGGCGAGCGTGACGATCAGCGTGCGGCTGGCTGAGGTGCGGCGTGACATGTCAGGCGTCCAGATTCTTGCCGATCATGCGCATCAGGAAGATCGCCACGATATTGGCGAGCACCACGGCGACGATGCCGCCGGCCGAACCGCCCCCCACGTCGTAATTCAGGAGCGACTGCGCATAGACGAGGTAGGTGATGTTGGTCGAGGCCGTGCCGGGTCCGCCGTTCGTCGTGACGAGGATCTCGGCGAAGACGCCCAGAAGGAAGATGGTCTGGATCAGCACCACCACGGTGATGGCGCGCGTCAGGTGCGGCACGGTGATGTGGAGGAACCGGTCGAGCGCCGAGGCGCCGTCCATTTCGGCCGCCTCCATCTGCTCGCGGTCGAGCGACTGGAGCGCCGTCAGAAGGATCAGCGTGGCGAAGGGCAGCCACTGCCAGGCCACGATGCCGATGATCGAGGCGAGCGGCGCCTGCGACAGGAAGTCGAACGGCTGGAGGCCGAGGCCGCGGGCGATATGGGCGAACATCCCGTTCACGGGATTCATGAACATGTTCTTCCAGACCAGCGCCGAGACGGTGGGCATGACGAAGAAGGGCGCGATCACCAGCACGCGCACGATGCCCTGACCCCAGAAGGGCTGATCGAGCAGCAGCGCGAGCAGGACCCCGCCCACCACGGTGATGACGAGGACGCCGACCACGAGGAGGATCGTGTTGGTCAGGGCCGCGGAGAAGGCCGGATCGGTCAGGAAGTAATAGTAATTGTCCCAGCCGGTGAAGCTCTCCATCCCCGGCATGAGGAGGTTGTAGCGCAGGAAGCTGAAATAGAGCGTCATCGACAGCGGCACGATCATCCACAGGAACAGGAGGATCACGGCCGGGGAAATCATCAGACGCGCCGCAGTCTTTGAATGCTGGGTCGCCATGGAGGCCTCGGGGCTGATGGGGCGGAAAGGCCTCCGGCGGTTGCGGGCCGGAAGCGGCAAGCGCGTGCGGGCCGGCCGCTCAGGGCCGGCCCGCGGAAGGGCTCACTTGATGTAGCCCGCGCGGGTCATTTCGCGCGTCGTGAACTGCTGGGCCGCCTGAAGCGCCTGCTCGGCCGACATCGAGCCCGCGAGGGCCGCCGAGAACTGCTGGCCCACGGCGGTGCCGATGCCCTGGAACTCGGGGATCGCCACGAACTGCACGCCGACGTAAGGCACCGGATCGACCGCCGGGTTGGTCGGGTCAGCCGCGTTGATGCTGTCGAGCGTCATCTTCGCGAACGGCACCTTCTGATATTCCGGGTTCTCGTAGAGCGAGGTCCGCGTCCCCGGAGGCACGTTGGCCCAGCCTTCCTTCGAGGCCACCAGCTCGGCATAGTCCTTCGAGGTCGCCCAGGCGATGAACTGCTTGGCGGCCTCCACCTTCTGCGAGCCCGCCGGCACCGCGAGGTTCCAGGCCCAGAGCCAGTTGGCGCGCTTGCCCTTGCCGGTGTCGGGGGCGAGCGCGAAGCCCACCTTGTCGGCCACCGTCGATTCCTCGGGGTTGGTCACGAAGGAGGCGGCCACCGTCGCGTCGATCCACATGCCGCACTTGCCCTGCTGGAACAGCGCGAGGTTCTCGTTGAAGCCGTTGTTCGAGGCGCCGGGCGGGCCGTAGTTCGTCATCATGTCGAGATAGTCGGTCAGCGTGGCCTTCCAGGCCTCGCCGTCGAACTGCGGCTGCCAGTTCTCGTCGAACCAGCGCGCGCCGTAGCTGTTGGCCATGGCGCTGAGGAAGGCCATGTTCTCGCCCCAGCCGGCCTTGCCGCGGAGGCAGATGCCGTAGACCTCGGCATCCTTGTCGGTCATCTTCTGCGCGGCTTCCTTCACGAAGTCCCAGCTGGGGGCGTCGGGCATGGTCAGCCCCGCCTTCTCCATCAGGTCCTTGCGATACATGATCATGGAGCTCTCGCCGTAGAAGGGCGCGGCATAGAGCTCGCCGTCGACGGTCAGGCCGTTGCGGATCGCGGGCAGGATGTCGTCGGCATCATAGTCCGGCGGAAGGTCGTTCAGGCTCACGAGCCAGCCCTGCTTGCCCCAGATCGGGACCTCGTAGGTGCCGATGGTCAGCACGTCGAACTGGCCGCCCTTGGTGGCGATGTCGGTCGTGACCTTCTGGCGCAGCACGTTCTCCTCGAGCGTCACCCACTCGACGGTGATGTCGGGGTGCTGCGCGTTGAACTCGGACATGAGCCCCTGCATGCGGATCATGTCGCCGTTGTTGACGGTCGCCACGGTGATGGTTTCGGCGCCGGCGGCGGACGAGAGCGCAGCCACGGCGCACGCGCCCATCAGGGCGCGAAATCTTGCGGTCATCAGTATCCTCCCTGGCCTGCACGGTGAGCATTATTTCGTGCGGCGAATAATTACTCACCGAGGGCCGGCAGCCTGTCAATGACTTTTTGCCGCGCCTTTTTGCGGTTTCAGGACAGGAGTGCCTGCGCCGTGAGCTCGTCGGTGATCAGGCCGTTGAAAAGACGGCCCCTTAGGCCTGCGTGCAGCGCCGCGAGCTTGCGCTTGCCGCCGGCGATGGCGACCGCCGTCCGATCTTCGGACAGTTCGACACGAACGCCCGCAACCCGCTGATTGATGCTGGTTTCGAGGTAGCGGCCCTCCGAGTCGAAGACCCATCCCGCCACCTCTCCGACCGCGCCCAGATTCTGCATCTCGGCCAGTTCGTCGGGCGTGATGAACCCGTCCTTCAGGAGCGGCGCGTCCTCGCCCATCTGTCCCAGCCCGACGAAGGTCACATCGGCATTGCGTGCGAGTCGCAGCACCGACTGCACGGGCTTGAGCGCATGAAACAGCTCCCGCTCCGCCGCATCCTGCGCGATGACGGGCATCGGCATCGGATAGTGCGGCGCGCGCACGCGGTCGGCGATGCGGAAGATCACATCGTAGTAGGAGGCCGAGCCATCCGCCGAGATGTTCCCGTTGAGCGACACGATCTTGTGCTGCTCGCAGACCATCGAGGTCATTTCCTCGACGGTTGCGCGCAGCGACCGGCCGGTGCCGAAGGCCACCACCATCGGCCGCTCCGAGCGCAGCACCCGCTCCACCTCGGCGGCGGCGGTGGGGGCGATCGAGGGCAGGGGATCGACCTCGGACCCGAGGCTCGGCGCCACGCGGGCCAGCTTCAGCCCGAAGCGCCGGATGAGCGCGGCTTCCAGATGCAGGCAGCCCGACACCCGATGCTCGAGCCGGACATGGATCAGCCGTTCGGAGATGGCCCGGCTCACCAGCCGCTGCGCCCGCTGGCGCGAGGTGCCGAGTTCGCGCGCGATCTGGTCCTGGGTCAGGCCTGCGACGTAATAGAGCCAGCCCGCGCGTGCGGCGTCGTCGAGGGGCGTCGGCTCGCTTTCGGGCCGGTCGATCATGTCAGGGTCTCGCAGTTGGCCCGGCGCAGGCCGGGCAGGGTCTCGTAGAAACGGTCGAAGCTGTCGAACCGCCGGTGCGGCCGGGCATCGGGCGCATCCTCGGGGGAACGGGTCGCGAAATGGCTGCCGCCGGTGAAGCGCCAGACCTGCATCCCGGCCGCGAGGCCTGCGCGCACGCCGGGCTCGGTATCCTCGATCACGAGGCAGCGTTCGGGCGCGACGCCCATTTCGGCCGCGGCGAGCAGGAACAGATCGGGCGCGGGCTTGCCGCGCGCCACCTGACTTGCGGTGAAGCAGCGCCCCTCGAAGAGGGCGGCGAGGCCCGTGATCTCGAGCGAGCGTGTGAGCCGGGCAGGCGTGCTCGATGTGGCGAGGCAGAAGGGCACGGCCAGTGCGCGGACGGTCTCTGCCGCGCCGGGCATGGGCCGCAAGCCGGTCTCGAAGGCCGCCAGCAGCCGGGCGCGTTCCTCGGTCTGGAAAGTTTCGGGCAGGGTCACGCCGAACTGGCGCTGCACGACCTCCTGAACGACGGGGAAGCTGCGACCCAGAAAATGCCGATGCACGAAGGCCTCGTCGACCCGCGCGCCCGCCCGGTCCAGCTCTGCGATGAGGACGGCCACGGCCAGAACTTCCGAATCAACCAGAACCCCGTCGCAATCGAAAATGACAAGCCCGATATCCATCCGCAGACACTAGGCGAGCGCCGTTCGCCGAGTAAAGCGGCTTGATGGGCCGCTTCCGGCCGCTTCGCGGGCACCGGCGGGAACATTCCCCAGTGCCCCCCGTTCGTCTGGCGATCCGGTGGCCACGGCCATGCGGGAAGTTCGCAACCAACATGAAGGAGATGCCATATGGCTCTGTTCTCGAAAGACATCCGCTCGATGGACGATCTCTATACCCATATGCTGCAGGACATCTACTACGCCGAGCAGCAGATCGAGAAGGCGCTGCCGAAGATGATCGAGAAGGCAGGAGACGCGGGCCTGCGGGAAGGGTTCGAGCATCATCTCGACGAGACCCGCACCCATGTCTCGCGGCTCGAGCGCGTGTTCGCCCTGCTGGGGCAGGACGCCAAGGGCACGACCTGTCCCGCGATCGACGGGATCATCAAGGAGGCGAACGAAGTGGCGGGCGACATCGCCGAGCAGGACGTGCTGGATGCGGCCCTCGCCGCCGCGGCTCAGGCGGTGGAGCATTACGAGATGACCCGTTACGGCACGCTCATCGCCTGGTCGAAGGAACTGGGGCGCACGGAAGTGGCGTCGATCCTCGAGCAGACCCTGTCCGAGGAGAAGGCGGCCGACATGAAGCTCACGAAGCTGGCCGAGGCCCGCCTGAACCGGGCGGCGTGACGGACTGCGGGAGCGGCGCCCCGCGTCGCTCCCGCCGACTGCCCGCGCGGCTTGCGCTGCGGGGTCAAGGCGCTCGATCCCCCCGCGGAAGCCTCGTGGCGTAGAAGAGGACGGGAGTGCTGCCGCGGCGCGCGGTGGCCTGCCAAGGGGCGGCCGGGAACTCGATGAGAGGTTCGGACGGCGTCGAGGGCGCTCAGATGATGCCGAGGTTGCGCGCCGTCACCACGGCCTGCGTGCGGTTCGTGGCGCCCAGCTTCTTGCAGATCGACTTCACATGCATCTTGATCGTCGGTTCCGCGAGATTAAGGCCGTGCGCTATCTCCTTGTTCTGGCGGCCTTCCGCCAGATAGGACATGACGAGCATCTCCTTTTCCGTCAGCCGTCCGCCCGAGCTGTCGGGGGCCTGACGCCGGTCGCGCGCCAGCTCGAGCGGCAGGTAATGCTCGCCCGCATGCATGAACCGAATGGCATTGCCGAGGCTGCGCACGGGCGTCGTCTTGAGCACGATCCCCGAGGCGCCGGCCGCAAGGATCTCATCCACCATCCGCGGGGTCGGGTTCGACGTCAGGATCGCGACCGGCTTGCCCGCGGACAGCTTGATCGCCCGCACGAGGCCGGCGACACCGTTCATTCCGGGCATGTTCAGATCGAGGAGCGTGACGTCGAAGGGCCCGTGTTCCTTGATCCGCTCGAGAGCCTCGTCGAGGCTCTTGGCGGTCTTCACGGTCATCTCCGAGGATGCGGTCAAAAAGAGCGAGAACATCTCGACGACCATCTCGTGATCGTCGGCAATGAGAACGCTGAGCTTTTGGGGCGTCTGGGTCATGGTACGCTCACTTCTATCCTGCACGCAAACCTTCGGGGGCCTCGGCCGTGCCGGAGGAGTAGTCTCCGAAAAGTCGAGCCTTCCTCCCTAAGCTGCACACATCCGAAAAAATGAAAAGAGACAAGTGGCGTGGCATGGCTCTACTCTCCCGCGCCGATTTCATGACATTCGTTGGGTCAGTATATATGCTTAGGTATATTAGCGCATTCTTAAGCGGTGCTGTCTAAGCAAAGCTTGCTTGGTATTGATGCTCGCGAGGGCATTTGTGCAATGGAGATGTGGAATGACCCCAGCCGCGGGAAGCTTCCTGGCTGTTGTTCTTGCTGTCTCGGCCGCAGGTGCTCCGGCCCTCGCGACCCAGACGGATGTCCTGCCGGCCCCGGTCGAGGCTCCGCTCCTCACCGTTCAGGGCGCCATCGGCGTGACGAACGCCGAGGGACGGGCGGAGTTCGATCTGCCGATGCTTCAGTCGCTGCCGGCGCGCAGCTTCCAGACCTCCACGGTCTGGACCGAAGGGCTGCACGAGTTCAAGGGCGTGCCGCTGCGGGCGCTGCTCGAACGGCTCGGGGCCGCGGAGGACGCTTCGGTGTCGGCGGTGGCCATCAACGACTATGCCGTCGAGATCCCCGCCTCCGCCATCGAGGACGATGCCCCGATCATCGCCTATCACATCGACGGTGCGACCTTCTCGCGCCGCGAGAAGGGACCGCTCTGGGTGATCTTTCCGTATGACGAGGATGCGCGCTACCGCTCCGAGGTGACCTACGGGCAGAGCATCTGGCAGCTCGACAGGTTGACCGTGCGTCCATGATCGACCGCCCCCGCATACCGGACGGAGGCGAGCGGGGAGCAGAGGTTCAGGCCATGTTCTCCGAAAGCCGCGACACGGCTCCGGGGGGCGTGTTCGAGCGCTGGACAGGCTATGTGCTGATCGTGGCGGTCGGCGTCACGGCTCTGGTGGCGGCGATCTTCATCTTTTCCGACATCGACAAGCAGCTCGAGCAGAATCGGGTTGCCCATCTCGACAATCGGACCTGGGTGCTTGCGCAGTTCGAGGTGGATGTGCTGAACCTCGCCTCGGCGGCGCAGATGGCAGCCTACCGGTCGGACGATCCGGCCCGGCTCGACGAGCTCCGCAAGAGGTTCGATATCCTCTACAGTCGTGTGGATATCGTCCGCGGCTTCGACAGCGGCGCCATCGCGCCGCTCGAGGCCGACGTGCTGCCGATCTTCGACGGGCCGCAGGGGTTCTTCGCCCGCTGGATCCCCGTGGTCGACGGGCCGGATGCGGCGCTGAGAGCCGCTCTTCCGCAGCTGATCGGGGAGCTCGAGACGGATGCGGGGGCGGTGCGCTCGGGCGTGGTGCGCGCGCTCGCGGAAGTGATGACCGTCTCGGACGCGCGGCGGGCCACGCTGCGCCAGTCGCTCCAGACCTTCGCGCTGGCAGCCCTCGGGCTTCTGGGGCTGATGGGGGTGCTGATCGCCGTCGTGATCGTGCAGAGCAACGCCCGCCGTCGCCGCGGGATGCTGCTGGAACGGTCCGTCCACAACCTGCGCGCCACCATCGAATCCTCGCTGGATGCGGTGGTGGTGCTCGATCACATGGGGCGGGTGGTCGAATGCAACCGCGCGGCGCTCGACATGTTCCGCTGGTCGCCGCAGACGGCGGAGGGCACGAGCTTCGTCGACTACATTCGCACCGACGATGCCGACGGGTTGCTGCGTCCCCACGCGCGGGGCGAGGAGGAGGCCGAGCTGGGCTCGACGGGGCGCGACGGGCGCATCACCATGATGGCGCAGCGCACGGACGGCTCGACCTTTCCCGTCGAGGTCTCGGTGGCCGAGGCGCAGGGCGCCTCGCAGGATCCGTTCTTCATCGCCTTCATCCGCGACATCTCCGAGCGGCTCGAGCGTGAGGAGAGCCTGAAGAAGGCCCGCAATGACGCGCTGAAGGGCGAAGAGGCCAAGTCGCGCTTCCTCGCGGTCATGAGCCACGAGATGCGCACGCCGCTCAACGGCCTGATGGCCGCCTCCGACCTCCTGCAGACCTCGACGGAGCTCACGGAGAGGCAGCGCTGGCTCACCGACATCGTGATCGGCTGCGGCTCGGCGGCGCTCGATCAGGTGAACAACGTGCTCGAGCTGACCCGGCTGTCGGACAAGGACGGCGAGAGCTACGCCCGCACGGTCTTCTCGCCGGTGGATCTCATCGAGGGGCTGATCCGGCAGAACCAGCCGCAGGCCGACAAGCGCGGCAACAAGCTGTGGTTCGCGCAGCCCAAGACGCCCGTGCCGCCCGTGCTCGCGCAGCGCCACCTGTTCCTGCGGGTGATGTACAACCTGATCGGCAATGCCATCAAGTTCACCGACAATGGCAAGGTCTCGGTCGAGCTGCTCTGGCACCCGGGCCGCACGGCCGGCACCATCGATCTCTGCATCCATGTGGGCGATACGGGCATCGGCATTGCGGAGGAGCATCTCGACACGATCTTCCGCAATTTCGAGACGCTCGACGCCTCCTACGGGCGCATCCGCGAGGGCACGGGCCTCGGCCTCGGCATCGCCAAGCTCGCCGCCGAGACCATGGGCGGGCAGATCGATGTCCAGAGCAAGCTCGGGCTGGGCTCCGTCTTCACGCTGCGCCTGCAGCTGCCCATGGCGCAGGGGGCCGAGGCGGCCGAGGAGGAATTCGCGGAGGATGCGCAATCGGCGGAGGGCGCCGCCCGCTCCATCCTCGTGGTCGATGACAATGCGATCAACCGTCAGCTCCTTGCCGAGATCCTGCGGATGGGGGGGCACGAGGTGGCGACGGCCGAGGATGGTGCCGAGGCGGCCGAGGCTGCCGGCGCGCGCCGCTTCGACCTGATCCTGATGGATGTCTCGATGCCGCGGGTGGACGGGCTCGAGGCCACGCGACGGATCCGGCGGGCCGGGGCCTCGACGGAGACGCCCATCGTCGGTGCTACGGCCCATGCCGACCCGGACCGTGTCCCCGAATTCCTCGCAGCCGGCATGAACGACGTGCTGGTGAAGCCCATTACCCGCTCGGCGCTGTTTCGCACCATCCGCCAGTACACCGAAGCCAGCGCCGCGGTCGAGGAGGTGCTCCCCGCAGGCGACCCGCCGCCTGACGATCTGCCGCTCATCGATGCCGAGCTGCGCGCCGACCTCGAGGGCAATCTCGGGCCCGACTATATCGCGGGCATGATCGGCCGGGTGCTGAGCGAGACGGGCGATGCGTTGCCCGAGATGCGTCGCCTGCACGAGGCGGGCGAGCATCTGGCGGCCGCCAAGCTCGCGCATCGGACGGCGGGCGCGGCGGCGGCCGTGGGCCTCTTGGCGCTGCATCGCAGCCTCGCGAGCTACGAGACCGCGGCTGACGCCTCGGACACGGCCGAGGCCGCGCGCGCGCTCGAGACTCTGCCCGCCACGCTGGAACGCACGGCCGCCGCCTGTCAGGCCACCGCCGCCTGAGCCACGCCCCAGGCCGGACCGATGTGCGCCTTCCGGGGGGGCGGCCGCTTGCGCTGCGCTGCCCCTCCCGATTCGGCCGGCTTGGGACGCAGGCACGGCCTGTCCCTCGACCCACGCCTTGGGACTTGGCGCGGCGAGGATCGACCGACGGCGCCGTCCGGTCGTTTGGGATGCACCGTCCGCCGCAGCACGCGGAACCGCGCGCAGCGCCTGATCCTCGGCCCGCGGAGTCCCTGCGCCAGAAGGCCCCGGCTCGGATGCTCCGGATCATCCCCCGCCATCGCAACGGCTCGATCGTCACCCTTCTGCAGGGAGCAGGAGCAGATCTCCACGCCTCGATCCTGCCGTCATGCTGAAGCCGAAGGCGGCGCGCTCCTCCGTGGAGCCGTGCCGACGTCCGGTTCGCCTCAGACTTCCTCCGCGGGATCGGGGTCCCCGAAGGCCGCCAGAGCCGCGAGTGCCGCGGGATCGAAGCTCTGGGGCCGCTTCTGCGCCGCGGGGGGCTCGGCAGGAGGGGAGCTCTCGGGTGGGCCGACCGCCGCCGGCGCCGCCGCGTTCAGGTGCGGCGCCGGCGGCGCATTGTCACCGGCAGTCGTGCCGGCAGCGTCGACGGCGGCAGGATCTTCCAAGGCCGTCAATGCCGCGAAGGCCGCGGCATCGGGCGTCCGGAGGCGCCCCGCTACCGGGACGTCGGGGAACGGCTGGCTGCCGGGCGGCACGAAGGCGGCCTGCGTCGGCGGATCGAGATCCGCAGAGGGGGGCTCGTCGATCCCGGGGGCGGGGCCCTCCGCGGGGGTGGGCTCCGCGCCGGGATCCTTGGCCGCAGCACCTCGGGACCGGCGCGGGCGGGAGGCGCGCGTCCTGGGAGTTGTCTCTTCCATGGCAGTCCCCTCGGACGCAGCGCCGGCCGCTGTCTTCCGGCGCGCGCTGCGTCTGGGCGCAGGGGCGGCGGCGTGCGGAGGCGTCTCCGAGGGGGCGGCCGCATCCGGATCGCCGGCGATGGCTGCCTCCTGCGGGGAGCCGGCATCGGGCGGCGGAAGCTCCGTCTCGTCGGGATCTGTCTCCATCTCTTCGGCGACGCCCGCAGTGAGGAGCCGCGCCGCATCCTCGAGCGTCACCGAAAGCGCCGCGCCCTTCGGGAACTGGGCGGGGCCGCGCGGGCCGTCCTCGGTCAGGCGGATCTTCGTCCAGCCTTCGTCCGGGGGGGCGGCATCCGCGGCGGGTTCCTCCTCGGCATCCTCGAAGAGCGCCATCATGGCCGAAAGATCGAGCTGCGGGATCACCACGGGCTTCGGCGCCGGCGGCTCGGGCGCGGGCGGCTGCATCTGGGGCGCGAGATCGGGCACGGCGGGAGGCTGCTCCTGCGCCTGGGCCGCGGCGGCGGTCAGAAGGAACAGCAGGATCGGACGCAAGAGCAAGGCCATGAGGTCTTCCGGTATTCGGCCGCGCGTGGCGGCGCTTGATGTTCTGGCTTGTCTCCCGCTCACGACGCATGGTCGAGTCGCAGCAAGGTCACGGCTGCCCGTGCTCTACTTATGTTTACGAAAACAGTCAAGTTTCGAGGCCGGCCAAGGGCCTGCTCCCGGGGCGCGCCCCCGGCGCCCGCGCTTCGGGCGCACGGCAGGGTCGCGCCCGACAGGGAAGGCGGCACCCGGCCCCTGCGGGCCGGGCTTGGCCTCAGGCGCGGTCAGATGATGGGCTTGCCGCCCGTCACCGCGATGGTCGCCCCCGACGTGTAGCTCGAGAGCGGATCGGCCAGCATCACATAGGCCGTGGCCAGTTCCGCGGGCTGTCCCGGCCGCTGCATGGGCACCTGCATGCCGAAGTTCTTCACCTTCTCCGCAGGCATGGTCGAGGGAATGAGCGGCGTCCAGATCGGGCCCGGCGCCACGCAATTCACCCGGATCTCCTTCTCGGCCAGCATCTGGGCGAGGCCGCCGGTGAAGTTCTGGATCGCGCCCTTGGTGGTGGCATAGGCCAGAAGATGCGGGCTCGGCGAATCGGCATTGACCGAGGCCGTGTTGATGATCGCGCTGTTCGGGCCCATGTGCGGCACCGCCGCCTTCGAGAGGTAGAACATCGCATGGATGTTCACGCGGAAGGTCAGCTCCCATTCCTCGTCCGGGATATCTCCCAGCTCGGAGAAGCTCGCCTGATGGGCGGCATTGTTCACGAGGAGGTCGATCCGACCGAATTCCTCGACGGCACGGTCGATCACGGCGCGGCAGTGGGCCGCGTCCTGAAGGTCGCCGCGCACCAGAACCGCCTTGCGCCCGGCCTCCGTCACGAGCCGCTCGGTTTCGGCCGCATCCTCGTCCTCGGACAGGTAGGAGATCAGCACGTCCGCCCCCTCGCGCGCGAAGGCCAGCGCCACGGCCCGGCCGATGCCGCTGTCCGCGCCGGTAATGACGGCCTTCATGTCCTGCAGGCGACCCGAGCCGCGATAGCTCTTCTCTCCGTGATCGGGTTGCGGGTCGAGGCGGGCGGTCGTGCCGGGCATCGGCTGTTCCTGATCGGGGAACGGGGGTTTGGGATGGTCGGTCATCGGAGCCTCCTGTTAGGCAGGGTGGGCGGGCGCAACCGATGGGCGCAGCCGAAGTTCCGCGGGGCGGCGAGGGCTCGCCGATCCCCGGCCCGCGCCGGAACAGAGGGCGGCCGCGCCCGGTTTCCCTGCCTCCAGCAAGAGGAGACGGATCCATGTCCAGCAAGCATCCGAAGACGAAGCAGCCCTTCGACGCAGACCTCAAGGGCGATCCGGGCATCGGGCGCTCGACAGGTCTGCGGCGCGGCGAGGAGCCGATGGAGGGCGAAACCACCTTCGAGGGCGACGTGATGAACGACACGAACCCGTGGGGCGGTATCGATCCGAACCAGCGCGGCCGCACGAACAAGTGAGGTTGGCCGGTCTCGCAGGACTTCCGGCGGCCGCCGCCCCGGCGGCGGCGCCTCCGGGCGTCCTGTGCCCCGGGGGACGTCCCGAAGGGCAGCTTTCATCGAGCAGCCCGCAGGCCTCCGCCGGGGCGATCAGGGCGTGAGACGGCGCAGGAGTTCCGCATGCACGCCCGGAGCGGCGGCGATCACGCCGGGGGTCTGCGGAGGGCTGCCGTTGAAAGTCAGCGGCTGGCCGAAGCGGTCGGAGACGGCGGCTCCTGCCCGCGCGGCGATCAGGCTGCCCGCGGCAATATCCCATTCCCACGCCTGACCCAGCATGAGCATCCCGTCATGCCGCCCTTCGGCGACGAGGCAGAGCCGGAAGGCGAGCGACGCGCGGAAGCTGCGCTTCACCTCCGGCACGCCTCCGGGCCAGTGGCTTTCCCCGAGCGTATGGCGAGAGGCGAGCAAGGTGGCGCCCTGGCTCTCGGCGCGCCGACTGGCGGCGATGGCCTGCCCGTCGCGCAGCGCAGGCGCGCTCTCGCCCGCGGTATAGAGCCGGTCGAGCGCCGGCAGATAGACCGCCGCGGCCACGATCCGCCCGGCAAAGGCCACGGCGAGCGAGACCGAGAACGTGTCCTCGCCCGCCATGAAGGCGCGCGTGCCGTCGATCGGATCCACGATGAAGACGCGCTCGGCCCCCTGCCGCGCCCCGCTGTCGGCGCTCTCCTCAGAGAGCCAGCCGTAATCGGGCCGCGCCGAGCGGAGCCTCTGCTCGAGCAGCAGGTTCACCGCGAGGTCGGCCTCGGTCACCGGCCCCGCATTCCCGTCCTTCTCCCAGGCGCGGGGCGCATTCTTCCAGTAGCGGAGCGCGACCGGCCCCGCGGCCCGCGCGGCCTCGCTCAGCAGCGCGAGGTCACGCGCCGGCAATCGTGAGACCCTCCACGAGCAGGCTCGGCACCCGGTTGGACAGGTGCGGCCGCGCATCGTTCGCGGGCACGATGGTCCGCAGCATGTCGCGCAGATTGCCCGCGATGGTGCATTCGTTCACCGGCCCCACGATCTCGCCGCGCTCGACCCAGAAGCCCGACGCGCCGCGCGAATAGTCGCCCGTGTTGCCGTTGATCGACGAGCCCATGAGCGAGGTCACGAGAAGGCCCGTCCCCATCTGCGCCAGAAGCTCGGCCCGCGTGACCGTGCCGGGCGTAAGCTCGGTGTTCGAGACCGAGGGCGAGGGCGGCTGCGAGGTCGAGCGCGCGGCATTGGCCGTGCTCGCCATCTTCAGCTTGCGCCCGGTGGCGAGGTCGAGCGTCCAGCCGGTCAGGAACCCGTTCTCGACGATGGCCCGGCGGCGCGTGGGCAGCCCCTCGCCATCGAAGGGGCGCGACGAGCCGGTGCGCGGCCGCAGCGGGTCCTCGATGAAGGACAGATGCGCCGGCAGCACCTGCTGTCCCAGCGCGTCGCGCAGCCACGAGCCGCCGCGGGCAATGGTGGCGCCGTTGACAGCTGACAACAGGTGGCTCATCAGCGAGGCCGCGATGCGCTCGTCATAGAGCACCGGGAAGCTGCCTGTGGGCGGCTTGCGCGAGCCCACGCGGGCCATGGCGCGTTCGGCGGCCAAGCGGCCCACCTCGGTGGCCGCCGGCAGGTCCGCGCCGAAGATGCGGGTCTCGGCCGCCCAGTCGCGCTCCATCTGCGTGCCCGAGCCGGTGAAGGCCACGGCCGAGATCGAGCGCGAGCTGCGCGCATAGCCGCCGGAAAAGCCGTTGCTGGCCGCCAGATGCATCTCGCGGCGCGACCAGGCGCCGCCCGCCTCGACCTGAAAGATGCCGGCCGTCTCGAGCGCCGCGGCCTCGGCCGCGCGGGCATCCTCCTCCAGGGCCGCAGGCGAAGGCTCGTCGGACGGATCGACCAGTTCGAGCGCCGCCAGATCCCATCCGCGCGCGATCTCGGCGGAGTCCGCGAGGCCCGCACAGGGATCGTCGGGCGCTTCCCGCGCCATGGCGACCGCGCGCTCGGCCATGGCCGAGAGGGTGGCCTCGGAGATGTCGGAGGCCGAGACGCAGGCCTGCCTGCCGCCGAGGAGCACGCGCAGGCCCACCTCGACGCTCTCGGCCCGCTCGGCCTGCTCCAGCGCGCGCTCGCGGATGTCGATGGAGAGCGACGTGCCGCGCACCGCGATCGCATCGGCGGCCTCTGCTCCGGCGCTGCGGGCGACCTGCAGCAGCCGGTCGGTCAGGCGGTCGAGCGGTTGGGTCATGGCTGGCTCCTCTGGGTTCCGTCCCGAGGTAATCGGGCACGCCCGTCGTGACAAGCGCCGGAGCCACAGGAACCGACGTTCCGTCGGGACGAAGCCGCGCCGATGGGACAGCGCGCGGCCTGCCTGATGGGAAGGCGACGGGCCTGCCGGATGGAAAGGCGCGCGGCCTGCCCGATGGGAAGGCGCACGGCCTGCCCGATGGGAAGGGGCGCAGGCTGCCTGATCGGACGGCGCGCGTGGCCTGCCCGATGGGACGGCGCGTGGAGGAGGGAGAGGCGCGCCTTGGCGTGGGGCCGCGATCCTTGGGGGAAGGCAGGCTGCCCCCGCCGCAGGGCGGGGGCGCCGAGGTTACTGGAGGCGCTGGCCGTTGGCGTAGAAGCCCTTGTCCTTGAACTCGAGCGTCGAGGTCAGCGTGTCCTCGCCCTCACCCGGACGGGCGAAGAGGCCGAGCATCATGCGCGCGGCCATCGCCTGATCCTGCGGCACGAGGCCGATGCCCACCAGCTTGTCGATGAGCGCGTTGCCGCCCACCAGCTTCAGGTCGATCTGTCCCGTGGGCGCGGGCATACCGCCGAAGGTGGTCGTGTCGGCGTTGTCGAAGGTGAGGCTGCCGTCGCCGGTCAGATCGGCGCCCGCGATCGAGAGCTGAAGCTGATCGAGATCGAGCGCCTCGATCTGGCCCGGAGCCTTCTCGCCCAGCGTCTCGACCTGCTTGGGATCGAGCAGGTCGATGTCGAGCCGCGCCTTGCCCTTGGCATCGAGCACCAGCGTCGCCGGATCCCGCGGCAGCTGCGCCTCGGGGTCGAACATGGCCCAGATCTCGTCCGAGACCTTCAGGTTGACGAGCCGGGTGAGCAGGCGGAAGTCCTGCGGCTCCTCGGAGGTCGTGACCGGCGTGAGCAGCTGGAAGGCGGCCTCGGCATAGCTCATGTTGAACTGCGGGAACGGGATCTGGCTGCCGCTGAGGGTGAGGCTCACGTTCTTGGTCCCGCCGCCGTAGGAGAGGCTGTCGCCGCTCATCGACACGTCGAGATTGCCCCCGGCGGCGCTGGCCGACCCCTTGCCCTTGTCGGTCGCATCGGCAAAGTCGAACTCGAGCGTGGCCGGGCCATAGGTGAAGCTGCCGGTCGAGGCCGCCCCCGCCTGCAGCGCCGCCGCCATGTCCGCCATGCCGAGCGTGCCCACCATCTTGCCGCTGGACGTGCCCTTGAGGTCGGTGGCGCTGGCGCGGACATTGACCTTGCCCTTCGTCTCGGGGTCGGTCATCGCGAAGGTCATCTCGGCCACCGCGGCCGTGAAGTCGTTCGTGATGGAGCGCGTGTCGGTGCCCTCGGTGCGGTAGGTGCCGGCCACGTCGCTCATCGTCATCTCGGCGGTGAGGTTCATCTCGCGGGCCGAGACGCCATCCACCCCGGTGACGGCGATGGTGGTCGAGGGCGCGTCGAAGGCGAGCGTGGTGGCCAGATCGTCGCCGCCCGCGACCATCACCATGCCGGGCTGGCGCAGGGCCAGCGCGAGCTCGGTCGGCTCGGGAGCGGGATTTTCGGCATCGGGCTCGTTCGGGATCGTCATCTCGACGGGAAATTCCGGCGACATGGTGATCTCCACCGTGCCGTCGCCGCGCTGCGTCAGGTTCACCTCGGGGATCGTGCCCTCGACCACGGTGCCGTCCTGCGCGAAATGCATCCGCACGTCCTGCAGCTTCAGCGTGTCGCCCGTCCGGCTCTGGTTCGCGGCGGTCAGGGTCTGGCCGTAGGTGGCGCCGAGCTCCTGCCAGCTCTGCCACACCTGCTCGGGCGTCACATCGGCCATGGCCGATCCCGCCGCCACCAGCGTCGCCAGAGCGGTGGTGCCTGCCAGTGTGCTGAAATACGTCATATGCCTTCCCCAACGCGGATAATCGGCCCACATTCTTCCGTGGGTTCTGGAGGGTCAAGCCTTTCCGTCGAATGCAAGGATCGGCTAACACGTTTGTCAGAAGGCCAGGGAAGGAGCGGCGCAATGGGCAACATGCAGGGCAAGGTCGTGGCGGTCACCGGGGCCAGCCGCGGGATCGGAGCGGCGGCGGTGCGTGTCTTTGCGGCGGCGGGCGCGCGCGTCGCGCTCCTCTCCCGCAGCGGGCCCGAGATCGAGGCGCTGGCGGCCGAGGCGGGGCAGGGCGCCTTCGCCCTGACCTGCGACGTGGCCGACCGGGCCTCGGTGCAGACGGCGATCGACCGGGTGGTCGAGACGGCGGGCCGGATCGACGTGCTCATCAACAACGCGGGCGTGATCGAGCCCATCGCGCGGCTGGCGGATGTCGATCCCGATGCCTGGGATCGCGCCATCGACGTGAACCTCAAGGGCGTCTTCCACGGGATCCGCGCGGCCGTGCCGCACATGCGCGGAAAGGGCGGCACCATCATCACCGTCAGCTCGGGCGCTGCGCAGAATGCGCTCGAGGGCTGGAGCGCCTATTGCAGCTCGAAGGCGGGCGCGGCCATGCTGACCCGCTGCGCCCATCTCGAGGAGGCGGTCCACCGCATCCGCATCCTGGGCCTCTCGCCCGGGACGGTCGCGACCGGGATGCAGGACAAGATCCGCGAGAGCGGCATCAACCCGGTGAGCCGGCTCGATCCGTCGGTCCATATTCCGGCCGACTGGCCGGCGAAGGCGCTCCTGTGGATGTGCGGCCCGGGCGCGGACAAGTGGCTCGGGCAGGAGATCTCGCTGCGCGACGAGGCGATCCGCCGGGCGGTGGGGCTCGGCGCATGATCCGCGTCGCGGAGGCGGAGGGGCTTCGGACCCTGACGCTCGACCGGCCGGACAAGGCCAATGCGCTGACGAAGGCCATGCTGCTCGAGATCGAGGCGGCCGTGGCGCAGGCCGCGGCCGAGGGCGTGCGGGCCCTTGTGCTGACCGGGGCGGGGCGCGTCTTCTCGGCCGGGGCCGATCTCGACGAGGCGCGGGCGGGGCTTGCCGTCGACCCGGTGTGGGAGCGCGTGTCGGCGGCGGTGGCGGCGCTGCCCTGCCTGACCGTGGCCGCGCTGAATGGCACGCTGGCGGGCGGGGCCATGGGGATGGCGCTCGCCTGCGATCTGAGGATCGCCGTGCCGGGGACGAAGCTCTTCTATCCGGTGATGAAGCTCGGCTTCCGGCCGCAGCCCTCGGACGTGCGGCGGCTGAAGGCGCTGGCGGGGCCTGCGCGGGCCAAGATGATCCTGATGGGCGGCGTGAAGGCCTCGGCCGAGGAGGCGCTGGCCTGGGGCCTCCTCGACCGGATCGTGCCGCCCGAGGCGCTTCTGGCCGAGGCCGCGGCGCTTGCGGCCGATGCGCTCGGCGCGAAGGATGGCCATGGCGCGGCCATCAAGGCGATGATCGCCGAGGCCTGAGGCGGGCGCCTCAGGGCTTTCGCGGGCGGCTCCTTTCGCTGTCGGCGCATCCCTGCGAATGTCGAACGCCTACCGACTTGCGTCGGTAGGCGTGGGGTCCCGGAAGGCGCCGGCAGAGGCCGGGCGGCCCTTTCGATGTCAGCGCATGCCCAGCAGATGCGGCAGGAAGAGCGAGATCTGCGGGACGTAGGTCACGAGCACGAGGAAGGCCAGCATGGTGAGGAGCCACGGCCAGACCGCGATGGTAAGCTCGGTGATGCCCATCTTGGTGATGCCCGAGGCCACATAGAGGTTCAGCCCCACGGGCGGGTGGCACATGCCGACCTCCATGTTCACGATGATCATGATCCCGAAATGCACCGGGTCGATCCCGAGCCGCACGGCGACCGGGAACAGGATCGGCGCCATGATGAGCACGATGGAGGAAGGCTCCATGAAGTTGCCGGCCATCAGCAGGATGATGTTCACCGCGATCAGGAACATCCACCAGGTCAGGCCCGAATCCACCATCCACTGGCCGAGCGCCTGCGGGATGTTCTCGTGCGTGAGCAGGAAGCTGAACAGCACCGCATTGGTGATGATGTAGAGCAGCATCGCCGACATGTTGGCCGAGGCGAGCAGCACCCGCGGCACGTCCCTGAGCCCCATGTCCTTGTAGACGAAGACCGCGATCACGAAGGCATAGACGGCGCTCATGGCGGCGGCTTCGGTGGGGGTGAAGGTGCCGGTGTAGATGCCGCCCATCACGATCACGATGAGCAGGAGGCCCCAGATCGCCTGGCGGAAGGCCTGCCAGCGCTCGCGCCAGCTGGCTTTCGGCAGGCGGGGATAGTCGTTCTTCCAGGCCCGATACCAGGTGGTGAGCGCGAGCGCCCCCGCCAGCATGATCCCCGGGATCACGCCCGCGATGAACATCTCGCCCACCGAGGCCGCATCGACGATGGTGCCGTCGGGCCCCTCGACCATCATCCCCGAGGTGGCCACGCAATACATCACCATCACGATGGACGGCGGGATCAGGATGCCGAGCGCGCCGCTCGTGGTGATGACGCCCGCGCCGAAGCGGGTGGGGAAGCCCTGCGCCACCATGGCGGGCAGGATGACCGAGCCGATGGCCACCACGGTCGCGGGCGAGGAGCCCGAGACGGCGGCGAAGAGGGCGCAGGCGAAGACGCCGCCGAGGCCCAGGCCCCCGTGCCAGTGGCCCACCATCGAGGTGGCGAAGGCGATCATCCGCCGCGCCACGCCGCCGTGGGTCAGGAAGTTCCCGGCGAGGATGAAGAACGGGATCGCCATGATCTCGAACTTCTCGATGCCGGTGAAGAGCTTCAGCGCCACCGTGTCGATCGGCACCGCCGTCATGGTGAAGAGGAAGGTCAGAACCGTGAGGCCGAGCGCGATCGAGATCGGCATTCCGGTCAGCATGAGGGCGATGAGACCGCCGAAGATGAGGGTTGCGTTCATCTCATTCGTCCTTCGGCTTCTCGACGAGGTCGCGGGGGGTCAGCGGCGACTTGAGGAAGGTGCTGCCGAGCACGTCGATGCCCTCGTCCTCGGTGTCCACGCCCTCGACATGGCCGTGGTCGTGGTGGGGCAGCTCGCCCGTGCGGGCGAAGATCACCGCCACCTGCAGGAAGCGGAAGCACATCAGCGCCGAGCCGAGCGGGATCGCCAGATAGACGAGCCACATCGGCAGCTCGAGATCGGGCGAGATCGCGCTGGTCTGGGCCATGTGCCACACGAAATTGCCGCCGAGCGTCGCGATGATCCCGGTGAAGAGCGCGCCCGCCCCGAGGCCCAGCAGGATGAAGAAGCCGCGCTTGCGCTCGTCGAGCTTGTTGATGAGCACGTCGATGCCGACATGGATGCCGGTCCGCACCCCGTAGGCCGCGCCGAACTTCGCCATCCAGACGAACAGGATGATGCAGAGCTCCTGCGCCCAGACGAGGTTGAACTCGCGCAGGCCGAGATAGGCGCTGCGCATCATGGCCGAGAGCTCGGGCATGTCGTGGCCACGGAAGAAGGCCACGCCATCGGCCAGAAGGCCCAGCGAATAGCGTTGGACGACCGAGACGAAGATCAGCCCTGTCGCCGCCGCGATGAGCGAGGCGATGAGCGTTTCCTCCAGCCGGTCGAGAAGGCGCATCATGGCGGGCCTCCTGTGGCTAGGATGTTGCGGGAAAGGTCGGGTGGATCAGTTGGTCCCGGTCGCGGCCTTCACGGCGGCGATGGTCTCGGCGCCGATGCGGCCGGCCATTTCCTCATGGACGGGGGCGAGCGCCTCTTCCCAGGCCGCGAGCTCTTCGGGGGTCAGCTCGTGGAACTCGGTCGTGCCCGCGTCCTTCATGGCCTGAAGCGACTTGTCGTTCTCTTCCTTGGCGATGCCGTTGGCATAGTCGGTGGCCTCGGTCAGCGCCTTTTCGAGCCCGGCGCGCACCTCCTCGGGCAGGCCGTCCCAGAACTGCTTGTTCACGATCACCGCATAGCCGAGGTAGCCGTGGTTCGAGACCGTGGCGTGCTTCTGCACCTCGTGCATCTTCTGGGTATACATGTTCGAGGGCGGGTTCTCGGTGCCGTCCACGACGCCGGTCTGCAGCGCCTGATAGACCTCCGAGAAGGCCATGACCTGCGGCACCGCGCCGAGCGCGTTCATCTCGGCCTCGAGCACCTTCGAGGACTGGATGCGCATCTTCAGGCCGAGGAAGTCGTCGGGCGTGGCGATCGGGCTGTTGGCCGACATGATCTTGAAGCCGTTGTCCCAGTAGGCCAGGCCCTTGATGCCCTTGTCCTCGAGCTTCGAGAACAGCATCTTGCCCACCTCGCCGTTGGTCACGGTGTGCAGCGCGTCATAGCCCTTGAAGATGTAGGGCAGGTCGAAGACCTCGAAATCCTGCACGCCGAGCGGGCCGAACTTGGCCAGCGACGGGGCGAGCATCTGGACCGCGCCGAGCTGCAGCGCCTCGAGCTCTTCCTTGTCCTTGTAGAGCTGGCTGTTGGGATAGACTTCGACATCCACCGCGCCGTTCGTGTATTTCTCGGCCAGCTCCTCGAACTTCGTGGCGCCCTTGCCCTTCGGCGTGTCGGGGGCGACGACGTGGCTGAACTTGATGACGATCGGCTGGGCGAGAGCCGGCACGGCGGCGGCGAGCGCCAGCGCTGCGGCGCCTGCCAGAGCGGCGAGGCTGCGACGGGTCAACATGGGTATCCTCCTCTGTGCCGCCCTCCCGGCGGTCCTGCCCTTCCTTGCCAGCCGCGACCGCCTGCCGCTATTGTGGGTTTCCGCAAGGGGCTGCACGGATGACAGCTTGTCGCAGGCGGTGCGGCGCGAGGGAGGACGGGTGGAAGAGCGGACAGGCCGGCAGGCGGGCGC
>NZ_MABH01000234.1 GCF_001720585.1 Cereibacter johrii
ACGCTTCTGGCCGCCGAGGAGGCGCTGGCCGCCGTGCGCGCCGAGGAGGATTTCCTGCGCCATGCCGTGGCCGAGCTCGACAAGCTCGATCCGCAGCCGGGCGAGGAGGCGCTGCTCGACACCCGCCGCCGCGAGATGCAGGGTGCCGAGAAGATCCGCGACGACATCGCCCGCGCCCATCGCGCGCTCTCGGCCGAGGGGGCCGAGACGCTGCTGGTCGATGCGCTGCGCTGGCTTGAGACCGCCTCGGACCGGGCGGGCAACCGGCTGGAGGCGCCGCTCGCCGCGCTGTCGCGGGCGCTTCTGGAACTGGGCGAGGCGCAGGACGGGGTGGAAGCCTGCCTTGCCGATCTCGACTTCGACCCGCGCGATCTCGAGGCGCTGGAAGAGCGGCTCTTCGCGATCCGGGCGCTGGCGCGGAAACATTCGGTGCTGCCCGACGAGCTCGGCACCTTCGCCGAGGAGCTGCGCGCCCGTCTGGCGGCGCTCGATGGCGGCACGAAGCAGATCGACGCCCTGCGCCGGGCGCTGGCCGAGGCGGAAGCCGCCTGGGAGGCCGAGGCCGCGATCCTGTCCGAGGCGCGCCGCGGGGCCGCGGGCCGGCTCGATGCAGCCATGGCCGCCGAACTTGCGCCGCTCAAGATGGAGCGCGCGGTGTTCGAGACCCAGGTGACGGAGGCCGATCCCGGCCCCGAGGGCCGCGACGCCGTGGCCTTCACCGTGGCCACCAACCCCGGCGCGCCCGCGGGCCCCCTGAACCGCATCGCCTCGGGCGGCGAGCTCTCGCGCTTCCTGCTGGCGCTCAAGGTCTGCCTGACGGGCGACAGCCCCGGCCTCACGCTGATCTTCGACGAGATCGACCGCGGGGTAGGGGGCGCCACCGCCGACGCCGTGGGCCGTCGCCTGAAGGCGCTGGCCGAGGGCGCGCAGGTGCTGGTCGTGACCCACTCGCCGCAGGTGGCAGCCCTCGGGGCGCATCACTGGCGGGTCGAGAAGCGGGTGGCCCATGGCATGACCACCTCGACCGTCAGCCCGCTCGGCGCCGGCGACCGGATCGAGGAGATCGCCCGGATGCTCGCAGGCGACACGATCACCGATGCCGCGCGCGAGGCGGCGCGCGCGCTGCTCGACTGAGGGGCCCGCCTCAGCCCTCGACCACCGTGAAATGCAGCGTGACGGCCTCGCTCCCGGCCTTGCGGGCGAGCAGCACCGCCGTCAGCACGGCGCCGATCCGCCCCGCGTCGCGCCCTTCGGCATCGACCAGCCCCGAGAGCACGAAGCGCTGATGGACCAGCGTCGCCCCCGGCCCGAGCGGCCGCAGGTCGGTCTTGCCGGTCACGAGCCGCGAGCGGGCGAAGGCGCCGGACAGCTCGGCCTTCAGCGCGGCGAGGATCTCCTTGCGCCCCTCGCACCAGAGGCCGGTGAGGGTGAGCATGGTCGCATCCTGCGCCAGCAGCTCGGACAGCGCCTCGGCATCGCGGGCAGCCCAGAGGGCGGCGAAGCGGCGCGGGAAATCCTCCGGGGTGGGCGCGCTCATGCCGAAGCCACCATCTTGCCGGGGTTCATCAGCCCCAGCGGATCGAGCGCCTGCTTGATCGCGCCCATCACCGCCCAGCCCTCGCCATGCTCCGCCTCCATGTAGCCGAGCTTGCCGAAGCCGATCCCATGCTCGCCCGTGACCGTCCCGCCGAGCCGCAGCGCCCGCTCGGCCATCCGGCCCGACAGGCGCTTCGCCTCGGCCAGCTCCTCCGCGCTCTGGGGATCGACCAGCAGGATCGCATGGAAGTTGCCGTCGCCCACATGGCCGAGGATCGGCCCCGGCACCGGGCTCGCCGCGAGATCGGCCTGAGTCTCCTCGACCGCCTCGGCCAGCCGCGAGATCGGCACGCAGACATCCGTGACCCAGCCCTCGGCGCCGGGGCGCAGCGCAAGGCAGGCGCGGTAGGCCGCGTGGCGCATCTTCCAGAGCCGCGCCCGGTCCTCGGTGCGCGTGGCCCACTGGAAGTCCGCCGACCCGTGCTCGGCCGCGATCTCGCCGAAGCGCTCCGCCTGCTCGGCCACGCCCGCCTCGGTGCCGTGGAACTCGATCAGGAGATGGGGCACTGCCGGCATCTCCATCTGGGCATAGGCGTTGCAGGCGGCGACCGAGGCCGCATCGAGAAATTCGATCCGTGCCATCGGGATGCCGTGCTGGATCGTTTCGATCACGCAGCCCACCGCAGCCCCCATGTCGGGGAAGGCGCAGACGGCGGCCGACACCGCCTCGGGCTGGCCGTGAAGCCGCAGCGTAAGCTCGGTGATGAGGCCGAGCGTGCCCTCCGACCCCACCATCAGCGCGGTCAGATCGTAGCCCGCCGCGCTTTTCGGCGCGGCGGTGCCGGTGCGGATCACCCGCCCGTCGGACAGCACCACCTCGAGCCCCAGCACATTGTCGCGCATCGTGCCGTAGCGCACCGCCGTCGTCCCCGAGGCGCGGGTCGCGGCCATGCCGCCGAGGCTGGCATTGGCGCCCGGATCGACCGGGAAGAAAAGGCCCGTGTCGCGCAGCGCGGCATTCAGCGCCTCGCGGGTCAGGCCGGGCTGGACGCGCACGATCATGTCCTCGGGGCGCAGCTCGAGGATCCGGTCCATCTGGGCGAAGTCGACGGTCACTCCGCCCCTGAGCGCCAGCGCGTGCCCCTCGAGCGAGGTGCCCGCGCCCCAGCCCACCATCGGCACGCGGTGGGCGGTGCAGATCTCGGCGATCCGCGCCACTTCGGCCGTCGAACGCGGAAAGGCCACCGCATCGGGCGGACCCGCATGGAGATGCGTCTCGCTCTGGGCATGCTGCTCGCGCACGGGACGCGAGCGCGAGAGCCGCTCGCCCAGAACCGCTTCGATGTCGCCGAGTGCCGCGTCGATCCGCATGATCTCCTCCTTGCCGTGCCGCGACCCTAAGCCAAGGGGGAGGCGGCGGAAAGAGCCCGTCCGCCGCGCAGCCCGCGTACGCGCAAGAGGCCGCCGGAGAACCGCCTGGCCGGCCGACGCCCGGCCCCCTCAGCGCCCCAGGGCCGCCAGCCGGGGCGCGAGATCGCCATATCCGGTGAAGCGCCGCTCATAGGCGAGCCCCAGCCTGCGGGCGCAGTCCTCGGCCTTGGCGTCGAGTGCCGGATCCTCGGTCTGCGCCTGATAGACGAGCTTCGTGTAATGGCCGAAATACATGTCCCTGAGCTCGGGATGCCGGTCGAGCCCCATCGGGCGCCAGACGAAGGCCTCGAACTGCCGCACGAGGAAGTCGGTCAGGTAGAAGGCAGTGAATTCCTCGTCGGCGCGGGCGGCGAAGGCCGCGTTGCCCTCGAAGAAGGAGTAGCAGTGCGGCCCTTCTACCATCTCGACGCCCAGATCGCGGCATGTCCGTTCCAGCGCGCCGCCGGTGCCGCAATCGGCATAGACCACGAAGACCGGCCCTTCGGCCGCGCGCACCGCCGCCTCGACCGCCTCGACGATCTTCTCGGGCCGCAGATGGAGCTTGGCGGGCAGGCACTGCAGGTCGAGATGATCCCAGCCGTTCGCCCGCTTCAAGGCCAGGATCTCGTGGGCCAGCGCCCCGCAGGCGATGAGGCGGATGCGCCCCCTGCCTTCGGGCGCCAGCCCCTCGTCGGACAGGCGGCGGTCGTCAAGGCCCATCACGGCCCCCGCCGCAGCCGCAGGAGGAGGCTCGCCACCAGCGCCACCAGCCCGAGCGCCCCGAGCGGCCATCCCGCCCCGTGAAACAGCGCGACCGTCACCCCTGCGGCGAGGAGGACGGTCGCGATCATGGCGAGCAGGAGGGCGGGCGGCATGGCAGGGCTCCTTTCCCTCAAGATGAGCATTCCCGCCGTCCGGGAAAAGGCCTCAGGCGTTGGGGCGGTTGTGACGTCGCGCGACCTGCACCTTGGCCGTCTCGACCGCCACCGCCGCGTCGCGGCAATAGGCATCCGCCCCGATGGCGCGGCCGAACTCCTCGTTCAGCGGCGCGCCGCCCACGAGCACGATATAGTCGTCGCGCACGCCCTTTTCCTTCATCGTGTCGATCACGACCTTCATGTAGGGCATCGTCGTCGTCAGCAGCGCCGACATGCCGAGGATGTCGGGCTTTTCGGTCTCGAGCGCCTCGAGATATTTCTCGACCGGGTTGTTGATGCCCAGATCCACCACCTCGAAGCCCGCGCCCTCCATCATCATGGCGACGAGGTTCTTGCCGATGTCGTGGATGTCGCCCTTCACGGTGCCGATCACCATCTTGCCCATCCGCGGCGCCCCGGTCTCGACCAGCAGCGGCTTCAGGATCGTCATGCCCGCCTTCATGGCGTTCGCGGCCAGGAGCACCTCCGGCACGAAGAGGATCCCGTCGCGGAAGTCGTTGCCCACGATGGTCATGCCGGACACCAGCGCCTTCGTCAGCACGTCATAGGGCGTCCAGCCGCGCTCGATGAGGATGTTCACCCCCTCCTCGATCTCGTCCTTCATCCCGTCATAGAGGTCGTCGTGCATCTGCAGCACGAGCTCCTCGTCATCGAGTTCGGACAGGATGATCTCTTCGTCGTCAGCCATGGCGGGCTCCTGAGGGAGTAGGGGTTTCCGACTGAATGCGGCCAAAGGTCCGCGGACACTCATCGGTTTGCGACATGGAGCGGATGAAAGCCGACAGCGGGCCCAGCCGCTGCGGAAGGGGTGGCCGTCGTTCCCTTTGTGTTCTAGGATGGACCCATGTCCTCGCGCGATCCCCGCCTCTCCCCCACCCTGCGCCTGCGCGCCCGCGGGGCGCTCGCCAACGAGACCGGCCGGTTCGAGACCGAGCGGCGCGAGGTTTTCGACGACGGCTGGGATCTGCCCGAGGAGGAGCGGCTCCTGCGCACCGAGGTCAGGACCGAGCGGCCGCGCTCGGCGCTCACCTACAACCGCTCGCCGGACCTGCCCTTCGACCGCTCGGTCAATCCCTATCGCGGCTGCGAGCATGGCTGCATCTACTGTTTCGCCCGCCCCAGCCATGCCTATCTGAACCTCTCGCCCGGTCTCGATTTCGAGACGCGGCTGATCGCGCGCCCCGGGATCGCCGCCGTGCTCGAGCGCGAGCTCCGCGCGCGATCCTATCGCGCAGCGCCCGTCGCGCTCGGCACCAATACCGATCCCTACCAGCCGATCGAGGCCACGCACCGGCTCATGCGCGAGATCCTCGAGGTGCTCGCGGCCTTCCGCCATCCCGTCGCGATCACGACGAAGGGCACGCTCATCGAGCGGGATCTCGACCTGCTCGCGCCGATGGCCGCCGAGGGTCTCCTGCGCGTGGGCCTCTCGGTCACGACGCTCGATCCGGGCCTCTCGCGCCGGCTCGAACCCCGCGCGCCCTCTCCTCAGCGGCGGCTCCAGACCATCCGGCGGCTGGCCGAGGCGGGCATTCCGGTGCGGGCCATGATCGCCCCGGTCATCCCGGGCCTGACCGACAGCGAGCTCGACCGCCTGCTTTCAGCGGTGGCCGGGGCAGGGGCGGTGGCCGCCAGCTGGATCATGCTGCGCCTGCCGCGCGAGGTGGCGCCGCTCCTGCGCGCCTGGGCCGAAGAGCATTACCCCGACCGCGCCGCCAAGATGCTGGCCCGGATCCGCGAGATCCACGGCGGACGCGACTACGATCCGGCCTTCGGCAAGAGGATGCGGGGAGAGGGCATCTGGGCCGACCTGATCGCGCGCCGCTTCCGGCTGGCCTCCGCGCGCCACGGGCTCGACCGGGCGCAGCCCGCGCTCCGCTCCGATCTCTTCCGCCCGCCGCCGCGCCCGGGCGACCAGCTGAGCCTGTTCTAGGCCCCGGGGGCGCCCGCGGCGCCTCGTCTCACTCTGGAAAAATATCCTCGGGGCGGGGGTCCGGGGGAGGGGCAGACGGCCCCGCCCCCGGCGGCTCCTCAGCTCCGCCGCCGGCGCCGCTCGCGCGCGGGCCCCGCATCGTCCGACCCGTCCGAGGCCGAGGAGAACCCCCCCAGCGTCTCCGAGATGGTCTCGAGCGAAGGCCGCGGCCCGCGCGGGCGGCTCTCGAGCGCCGCCCGCATCGCCTTCAGATGCTCCGGCATCGTCCCGCAGCAGCCGCCGATGATCCGCGCGCCCGCGTCGCGGGCCAGCACCGCATATTCCGCCATCAGCTCGGGCGTTCCATCGTAATGGATGTGACCCTCGTGATATTTCGGGATCCCCGCATTGCCCTTGGCGATGATCGGCACCTCGATGCCCTGGGCGGCAAAGCCCAGCACGGTGCGCAGGAGGTCCGAGGCGCCGACGCCGCAGTTCGCGCCGAAGGCGAGCGGCGGGTTCGGCAGCTTCGTGACCAGATCGACGAGCGCCGCGGCCGTGATCCCCATCATGGTACGGCCCGCGGTGTCGAAGCTCATCGTGCCGCACCAGGGCATCCCCGCCAGCCGGGCCGCCTCGGCCGCGGCCTTGAATTCCTCGGCCGCCGAGATGGTCTCGACCCAGAGCACATCCGCGCCCCCGGCCTTCAGCGCCTCGGCCTGTTCGTGGAAGATCTCGACCGCCATCCGGTGGGTGAGGGTGCCCATCGGCTCGAAGATCTCGCCCGTGGGGCCCATCGAGCCCGCCACGACCACCGGACGGCCCGCGGCATCGGCCACCTCGCGCCCGAGCTCGGCCGAGATGCGGTTCAGCTCGCCCACCCGGCCCTGCGCCTCGTGCAGCTTCAGCCGGGCGGCATTGCCCCCGAAGCTGTTGGTCAGGAAGATGTCCGATCCCGCCTCGACCGCCGCGCGGTAGAGGCTGCGGATATTGTCGGGGCGGTCGACGTTCCACAGTTCCGGCGGCTCGCCCGACGACAGGCCCATGTTGAAGAGGTTCGTCCCCGTCGCGCCGTCGGCCATGAGCCAGTCGCGGGTCTGGAGCAGTCGGGAGAGGGCGTCGGTCATCTTGTCCTCGCTGGGATCAGGGACGGCAGGAAGGGCGCGGGCGCCCCGGCGCGCGAAGCTCTGACATGCAGCGGGCCGCGAGGCAAATCCAATTGTCCCGAAAAGCCCGGTCCCGGGGCAGGCCGCGCCGAAGCGTCGCTGCCGCGCCCGCGCGCCCGGACGGGCATCGACGACGGGCTGGTGGTCAATGTTCCAGCCCTTCGATGTCGTGATAGTCGATCTCGACCACATGG
>NZ_MABH01000235.1 GCF_001720585.1 Cereibacter johrii
AAGCCGCCAGCCATGATCCGGGTCTGCTGGCACATCACCAGGGGGCCGCGGGCGCCGTGGCGACGCCCGACCCGCCCACGGCAGCCTCGAGCGCGCTGAGGATCGCGGGGCGGCGCCCGTCAGGGTCGGGCTCGTCGGCGAGGAAGCCGATGATCTCGTCGCGCGCCGAAAGCGCCAGACGAATGATCTCGGGCGTCACGACGGCCTTGCCCGACCGGAGCAGGTCGAAGGCCGACTCGAAGGCATGGACGAAGGCGGCCATGTCGGCGAAGCCGAACATGGCGCCCGAACCCTTGATCGTGTGAAGATCGCGGAACACCGCGTTGATCAGGTCACGATCTTCCGGCGAGTCGCTCAGATCCAGAAGGCCCCGTTCAAGGCTTTCAATGAGATCCGTAGCTTCCTGCCGGAAGACGGCCATCATGTCGTCGTCCATCATCCGAGCACCTTCTTGATGACGGCGAGCAGTTGCGGCTGGGTGAACGGCTTGACCATCCATCCCATCGCCCCTGCCTCGCGTGCCTGCTGCTTGAGAGTGTCGGTGGAATCCGTGGACAAAAAGATAACGGGTTTGCCCTTGCTCTCGGGATGCTCTCGAAAGGCACGGATGAAGCCCAACCCGTCCAGGTTCGGCATGTTCTGGTCGGTGAGGATGGCATCGACCGGCTCGTTCAAAGCCTTCTCCAGCCCCTCGCGCCCGTCCGTAGCCTCGATGACCCGATAGCCTGCCTCGCGCAGCGTCATGGCAACCATGCAGCGGACGGACGGGGAATCGTCCACGGCGAGAACCGTCCTGCTCATGCCAGACCCTCCGGCAGCGGATCGAGGGCGAGCCCCGCGAACGCATCTGTCAGGGCCGGATGATCCTGCGCCAGCACGAGCCGCCGCCCCGAAGCGCTGGCCGTCCGGGCGGCCGAGACGAGCACCTGCACCGCCGCCGCATCCGCCGCAAGGACGCCCGAGGCGTCGATCTCGACGTCGCCTGCGGCCAGCGCCGCCTCGAGCCGCTCGATCAGCCCGGGGGCGTCCTGCAGCCGCAGGGTCCCGGACAGGGTCAGTGGAGTCATCTGCATCATCCCTCGCACTCGTCCAACCGCCGCAGGACATGCCTGCGCCTCTGAGGTCGGACGCTAGCGAAAGGAACGGCGCGAGACGCCCCGGATTTATGGCGAAGCCGGCCTGTCTTGAGAAAAGCTCCGCGGCCTTTCGTCAGAAATCCATCCGAAAGGCGGCCCCGCAGGCGGGCCAGATCGGGCCCGGCATGACCCGCAACGGGAGCTTCGGCCGGCGCCGCAACGACTGGATCGGAAGAGAGAGCCCTGCCCCCGAGTCCGCCTTCGGCGAGAGGGCACGGCAGGGGCACAGGCGGACGCTGGCGCGGAAGGCAGCGGTCTGACGTCCTGACCCGCGGGGCGGGATAGGCGGGCGGGCCCGAAGGCCCACGCCCGGAAGGGCCTCAGCCCTTCGACTTGGCCTCGAGCGCGGCGAGACGGGCCGACAGGGCCTCGTTCTCTTCGCGGGCCTTCTGGGCCATGGCGCGGACGGCATCGAACTCTTCGCGGGTCACGAAGTCGCGATCCGCCATCCAGCGGTCGAGAAGGCCCTTCATCGCCGTCTCGGCTTCGGTCCGGGCGCCCTGCGCCACGCCCATGGCATTGGTCATGAGCTGCGACATGTCGTCGAAGAATTTGTTGCGGGTCTGCATGCGGTTCCCTCCAGCGATCGGCCCTATATGGTCGTGCGCCACCTTGCGCGCAAGGTTGACTTCGCCGCAGCCGCGCCGGAAAAACCGGGCCGAAAGGAAACCCCATGTCCTACATTCCCTTCCCCGACATCTCGCCCGAACTCTTCTCGATCGAGCTGTTCGGGATGACCTTCGCCCTGCGCTGGTATGCGCTGGCCTATATCGCGGGCCTCGTGATCGGCTGGCGGCTGGTGCTGCGCATGATCCGCGCGGAGCGGCTCTGGACCTTCGGCCCGCCGATGACCGAGGACCAGCTGGAGCGGCTGCTGAGCTGGGTGATCCTCGGCGTGATCCTCGGCGGGCGGCTGGGCTTCGTGCTCTTCTACCAGCCGGCGCATTATCTCACCCATCCGCTCGACATCCTGAAGGTCTGGGAGGGCGGCATGTCCTTCCACGGGGGCTTCCTCGGGGTGATGACGGCCCTCGTGGCCTTCTGCCTGAAGGAACGCATCTCCATCCTGCCGGTGGCGGACCTTCTGGCCGCCGCCACGCCGCCGGGCCTCTTCCTCGGGCGGATCGCGAACTTCATCAATGCCGAGCTCTGGGGCCGGCCCACGACCCTGCCCTGGGGCGTGGCCTTCCCCGGCGAGGCGGCGCAGAACTGCCCCGGGATCGAGGGGATCTGCGCCCGCCATCCCTCGCAGCTCTACGAGGCCGGGCTCGAGGGGATTCTGCTGTTCACGGTCCTGAGCCTTCTCGTCTGGCGACGCGGCTGGCTGCACTGGCCGGGGTCCGTGTCCGGCATGTTCCTTGCGGGATACGGCGCCACGCGCTTCCTTGTCGAGTTCGTGCGCCAGCCCGATGCGCAGTTCGTGAGCGCCGGCAACCCGCTGGGCCTTGCCTGGCAGATCTCGGGCTACGGGCTGACCATGGGGCAGATCCTGTCGCTGCCGATGATCCTGCTCGGGCTCTATCTCGTCCTGCGCAGCCGGCGGGCCGCGTGACGGCGCTGGCGGCCCTCCTCGCACGGCGGATCGGGGCCACCGGCCCCGTCACCGTGGCCGACTACATGGCCGAATGCCTGCTTCATCCCGAGCACGGCTACTATTCCACCCGCGAGCCTTTCGGGGCGGCGGGCGACTTCACCACCGCGCCCGAGATCAGCCAGATGTTCGGCGAGCTTCTGGGCCTCTGCCTCGCGCAGGCCTGGCTCGATCAGGGCAGGCCTTCGCCCGTCACGCTGGCCGAGCTCGGGCCGGGACGCGGGACGCTGATGGCCGACCTCCTGCGCGCGACGCGCGGGGTGCCGGGCTTCCATCAGGCGGCGCGGGTGCATCTGGTGGAGGCCTCGCCGCGGCTTCGCGCGCTGCAACGCGAGACGCTCGGCGGGCATCCCGCCGCCTGGCTCGACCGCGCCTCGGACCTGCCGGACGGGCCGCTCTTCCTCGTGGCGAACGAATTCTTCGACGCGCTGCCGATCCGGCAGTTCGTGCGCGGACCGGAGGGCTGGCGCGAGCGGATGGTCGGGCTCGCCGAGGGCCGCCTCAGCTGGGGCCTCGGCCCGGAGACGGCGCTCGCCGCTCTGGCGCACCGGCTCGGGGATACGGCGCCCGGCGACATCGTCGAGTTCTGCCCGGCCGCCGGTCCGATCATGGCGGAGATCGCGCGGCGCATCGCGGCGGCGGGCGGCCTTGCGCTGGCCGTGGACTATGGCGGCTGGCGCTCGCGCGGGGACACGCTGCAGGCGCTGCGGGCACACCGCTTCGACGATCCGCTGGCCGCGCCCGGAGAGGCGGACCTGACCGCCCATGTGGATTTCGAGGCTCTGGCGCAGGCGGCGGCCCCCTGCGGCACCGCCCTCACCCCGCAGGGCGCGCTTCTCCTGCGCCTCGGCCTTGAGCCGCGGGCCGCGCGGCTGGCCCGATCGCTGACCGGAGAGGCGCTCGCCAGCCACGAGGCCGCATCTCGCCGCTTGACCGACGCCACCGAAATGGGAACGCTCTTCAAGGCGCTGGCGGTGTTTCCGCCGCAAGGACCGGCGCCCGCAGGATTTGACGCATGATGGAACTGATCACGGCCGATGCTCTGGCACCCTTCCGCCACGGGTTCTTCACCCGCAAGGGGGGCGCCTCCTCGGGGGTCTTCGCGGGCCTCAACTGCGGCCCCGGCTCCAGCGATCTGGCGGAGGTGGTGACGATCAACCGGGCCCGGGTGGCAGAGGCGATGGGGGTGGCGGCGGACCGGCTGATCACGGTGACCCAGGTTCACTCGCCGGACGTGCTGACCGTGACGGGGCCGCTCGCGGA
This sequence comes from Cereibacter johrii, assembly GCF_001720585.1. Lineage (GTDB taxonomy): Bacteria > Pseudomonadota > Alphaproteobacteria > Rhodobacterales > Rhodobacteraceae > Cereibacter_A > Cereibacter_A johrii. The sequence continues at coordinate 3,991 of NZ_MABH01000235.1, forward strand.
CCGGCCGCGGGCGGATGCGCTGGTGACGGCGGTGCCGGGGCTCGCCATCGCCGTCCTGACCGCCGATTGCCAGCCCGTGCTGATGGCCGACGCCGAGGCGGGGGTCGTCGCCGCGGCCCACGCGGGCTGGCGCGGCACCAAGGCGGGGGTGCTCGAGGCGACCCTCGCGGCGATGGAGGCGCTCGGCGCGGACCGCGCCCGGGTCGCCGCGGTGATCGGCCCGACGATCAGCCAGGCCGCCTATGAGGTGGGTCCGGAATTCGTCGAGGAATTCCTCGACGAGGACCCGGAGGCGGCGCGGTTCTTCGCGCAAGGTCCGGGCGACCGGGCGCTCTTCGACCTGCCGGCCTTCGGGCTTGCCCGGCTGCGGGCGGCGGGCGTGGGGCAGGCGGAATGGACGCGGCACTGCACCTATCGCGATCCGGAGCGGTTCTTCTCCTACCGCCGCACCACCCATGCGGGAGAGGCCGATTACGGGCGGCTCATCTCGGCGATCCGGCTCTGAGGCCCGGGAGCTGCGCGGGGGGCCGCCGACAGGAGCGGGGGCGCTGCCCCCGCACCCCTGGGATATTTGGGCAGAGTGAAAGCGGGAAGGGGCGCGTCAGGCGCTGCGCTGGAGCCGGGCCTCGAGCACCTCGAACGGCACGCCCGGCTCGTCCTTGGCGCAGCGGATCACGAGGCTCGTCTTGACCGAGGCCACATTCTCGGCCGCGGTCAGTTCCTGGGTCAGGAAGCTCTGGAAGCTCGGCAGGTCGGGTGCCGTGCATTTCAGGATGAAGTCGATCTCGCCGTTCAGCATGTGGCACTCGCGCACCAGAGGCCAGGCACGGCAGCGCGATTCGAAGGCCGAGAGGTCCGCTTCGGCCTGGCTGTGCAGCCGCACCATGGCGAAGACCTGCACCTCGAAGCCGAGCTCGCGCGGGTCGATGTCGGCGTGATAGCCGCGGATGTAGCCCGCCTCCTCGAGGGTGCGCACCCGGCGCAGGCAGGGCGGCGCCGAAATGCCCACGCGCTTGGCCAGCTCGACGTTGGTCATCCGGCCGTCGCTCTGGAGTTCCGCCAGGATGTGACGGTCGATGGGGTCCAGTTTCGATCCGGCCATGAAGCTCTCCTTGCTGCGGGGAGATTCTAGAAGGTCCCGGCAGGCGGCGCAATAATGTTTCGCGGAGGCGCCGAAAAGAGCGGCTCCATTGCGGAAAACCGACGGTGCGCGCAACGGGACCCCGGAGGCCGCGGCAGGGAGCTGCGGCGGAAAGGGGGGCTTCCGGCCCGCTGCGGCAGGTCCTATATGAGGCGCCGGGAAAAGACCATGAGGGGCAAGGCCATGGCCGAGACGCGGCACACGAGGGTTCTGATCATCGGCTCGGGACCGGCCGGCTACACGGCGGCCGTCTATTCCGCGCGCGCCATGCTGAACCCGCTCCTCATCCAGGGCCTGCAGCCGGGCGGCCAGCTCACCATCACCACCGAGGTCGAGAACTGGCCGGGCGACCGCGAGGTGCAGGGGCCCGAGCTCATGGTGCGGATGGAGGAACATGCCCGCGCCATGGGGGCCGAGATCGTCTCGGACTATATCTCGTCGCTCGATCTCTCGCAGCGGCCCTTCACCGCCCGGGCCGACAGCGGCATGACCTATACGGCCGATGCGGTGATCCTCGCCACGGGCGCCCAGGCGCGCTGGCTGGGCCTGCCGTCGGAAGAGCGGTTCAAGGGCTTCGGCGTCTCGGCCTGCGCGACCTGCGACGGCTTCTTCTACCGCGGCAAGGAGGTCGTGGTGGCGGGCGGCGGCAATACGGCCGTCGAGGAGGCGCTGTTCCTGACCAACTTCGCGAGCAAGGTGACGCTGATCCACCGCCGCGACAGCCTGCGGGCCGAGAAGATCCTGCAGGACCGGCTGTTCAAACATCCCAAGATCGAGGTGCTCTGGAACCACACGATCGAGGAGGTCGCGGGCACCGAGGCGCCGCTCGGCGTCACGGGGATCGTCGCGCGGAACGTGCTGACCGGCGAGACGACGGACGTGCCCTGCGAGGGCTTCTTCGTGGCCATCGGCCATGCGCCGGCAAGCGAGCTCGTGAAGGACCAGCTGGAGCTGCACCACGGCGGCTATGTCAAGGTCGAGCCGGGAACCACCCGCACCTCGATCCCCGGCGTCTTCGCCGCGGGCGACCTGACGGACCATGTCTACCGGCAGGCCGTGACCTCGGCCGGGATGGGCTGCATGGCGGCGCTCGACGCGGAACGTTTCCTCGCCGGCGAGTAATCCTGCGGCACATCCTCCGCCCAGCGGCGGGGCGACTCGGACGGGCGTTTGCCCGCCGGGAAACATGGTGGCATTTCGGCCTTATTCCGCGACCGCTGCATGGTCCGCGCTTGAACCGTTGCGGACCGCGGGATATGCCCCCGCAGGACCGGGATCGCCCGTCGATTGTATCCGCAAAGGCAGTTCTCTCCATGTCCCTTCCGAACCACGCCCCTGTCCCTGAACTCTATGTGTCCTTCGACTCGGCCCAGAAACTGAAGGCCGATGCGGGCACCCTGCCCTCCTGGGACCTGACGCAGCGCCAGATCTGCGACCTCGAACTGCTGATGAACGGCGGCTTCCATCCGCTCAAGGGCTTCCTGACCGAGGCCGACTACGATGGCGTGGTCGAGAACATGCGCCTCGCCGACGGCCGGCTCTGGCCGATGCCGGTGACGCTGGACGTGAGCGAGACATTCGCCGAGGGCGTCGAGCCCGGTCAGGACATCGCGCTGCGCGACGCCGAGGGCGTGATCCTCGCGATCCTGTCGGTCACGGACAAATGGGTGCCGAACAAGGACCGCGAGGCCGAGAAGGTGTTCGGCGCGAACGATCTCGCCCATCCGGCGGTGAATTACCTGCACCACACGGCCGGGAAGGTCTATCTCGGCGGCCCGATCACCGGCATCCAGCCGCCGGTGCACTACGATTTCAAGATGCGCCGCGACACGCCCAACGAGCTGCGCGCCTTCTTCCGCAAGATGGGCTGGACCCGCGTGGTGGCCTTCCAGACCCGCAACCCGCTGCACCGCGCGCACCAGGAACTGACCTTCCGCGCCGCCCGCGAAGCGCAGGCGAACCTGCTGATCCATCCGGTCGTGGGCATGACGAAGCCCGGCGACATCGACCATTTCACCCGCGTGCGCTGCTACGAGGCGGTGCTCGACCAGTATCCGTCCTCCACCACCACCCTGTCGCTCCTGAACCTCGCCATGCGCATGGGCGGCCCCCGCGAGGCGGTCTGGCACGGGCTGATCCGCCGCAACCACGGCTGCACCCACATGATCGTGGGCCGCGACCATGCCGGCCCGGGCAAGAACTCCGAGGGCAAGGACTTCTACGGCCCCTATGAGGCGCAGGAGCTGTTCAAGGCCCATGCGGACGAGATCGGCGTCGAGATGGTCGATTTCAAACAGATGGTCTACGTTCAGGAGAAGGCCCAGTATTTCCCGGTGGACGAGGTGCCGGAAGGCTCGACCGTCCTCGACATCTCGGGCACCGAACTGCGCCGCCGCCTGCGCGAGGGGCTCGAGATCCCGGAGTGGTTCTCCTTCCCCGACGTGGTGAGCGAACTGCGCCGCACCTCGCCCGCCCGCTCGAAGCAGGGCTTCACGGTCTTCTTCACGGGGCTTTCCGGCTCGGGCAAGTCCACCATCGCGAACGCTCTCATGGTCAAGCTGATGGAGATGGGCGGCCGCCCGGTGACGCTGCTCGACGGCGACGTGGTGCGCAAGCATCTCTCTTCGGAGCTCGGCTTCTCGAAGGAGCACCGCGACATCAACATCAAGCGGATCGGCTATGTGGCCTCCGAGATCACCAAGAACGGCGGCATCGCGATCTGCGCGCCGATCGCGCCCTATACCGCGACGCGGCGGGCCGTGCGCGAGATGATCGAGGCCTTCGGCGCCTTCATCGAAGTGCATGTGGCCACGCCGATCGAGGAATGCGAGCGGCGGGACCGCAAGGGGCTCTACAAGCTCGCGCGCGAAGGCAAGATCAAGGAATTCACCGGGATCTCCGACCCCTACGAGGTGCCGGCCAAGGCCGAGCTGGTGGTGGACACGGCCAATGTGAGCGTCGACCATTGCGCCCATCAGGTGATCCTGAAGCTTGAGCAGATGGGCCTGATCCGGGCCTGACGCTGCCGAGACGAGAAGAAGTAGGGGCGCCCGCAGGCGCCCCTTTCGCTTCCCGGACGCCGCCCGCAAGGCGACGGTCCGCGCCCTGCTCCCAAGTCAGCGCGGACGCATCATCCTGAGAAGCAGCCTGTCCTTCAGCACATACTGGTGGAAGAGCGCCGAGACGGCATGGACGAAGGCGAGCAGCATGATCGCGTTTGCCGCCAGCACATGCGGGCCCGCGGCCCAGGCCTGCCCGCCGCCCCAGGCCATCATGCCCAGCGCCGGCACGAGCAGCGTGAGCAGATAGAGCAGGCCCTGCAGCCCGGCGGCCGCCTTGTCGCCGGGCGTGGTGCCCTTGTCGGGCACACCGACGACGAACCGCGCGCCGATCCTGACCAGCGTCAGCACGAGCACGGCGAGCCCCACGACCACATGGAGATAGTGGCCCACGCCCGCGGGCTCCACATTCTGGCGCACGGCATCGTAGGCCTGCTCCATGGTCTCGCCGAAGATGTAATTGAAGAGGACAAGGCCCGCGATCGCCCAATGCAGGGTGATCTGGAGCCTGGTGTAACCCGGTTCTTGCGTCATCGCCTCACCACCTGACCTTTCCTGGCACCAGGAGAACGGGGGCACCGGGCTCCCGCTCCTCCGAGGTCTCAGGCTGACACAGACCGGCCACAAGAGAAGAGGCCCAGATGTCGCGGAAGGGCATCGGGCCGGACCGGCTCGATCACTGCGCAGAGCGGCCGGGTCGGAGGTTAACGACGCGCTGGAGCGCTTAGGCAGTGTGTCCGCGCGCGGGAGGCCCGGTCTCCACGACATGCCCCGGAGCCGCAGGACGGGGCGCTCTCGATCAGGTCGCCGACGCCGGAGGGTCTTCCTGGCGGCGATGCCGGGCGGCCTGCTCGTGCGGAACGGCATCCCGGCCCTCGGAAGCCTGCCCGGATCACGCGGGGCCGGTCGTCATCGGATTTCGGGATCATCCTGTGAAGCGGGCGCGTCCCCCGCGGCCCGCCGGTTCCGCCATGCGCGGACACCCGGCCGTCATCCGCAAGGTCGTTGTCAGGAGGCTGCCGGAGAGCCCTCGGCCGTCTGTCGAAGCGGCCGAGGGCTTCTGCCCGGAGGCGTCAGTGCACGTTCACCGGCGCGAGGTCGTTCTGACGGGCGAGCACGAAGGCCAGGTGGCGGTCGCGCACCAGCGCAAGGCGCTCGCCGTCCGCCCCGTGGAGCGCGTAGATATGGTCGAGCCCGCGCGCCATCGGCTGCACATCCTCGGGAAGCTCGGCCACCGGCACCGGACGGACATAGACCAGCCGCCCCGCACCTTCGGGAAAATCGAATGGGGTGTTCATTGCTCGACTCCTTCCTTTATCGCCCGGCTGCGCCCGATCGGGATCGTCTGCACCACCGCCTGCGGCACCTGCCGGTGCAGGTCGATATGCAGGAGACCGTGCTCCATGGTCGCGCCTGCCACCTCGACTCCATCCGCCAGCACGAAGCTGCGCTGGAACGCGCGGGAGGCGATGCCGCGATGCAGGAACACGCGCTCGGCCGGATCCTCGGCCTGCCGCCCGCGCACCACGAGTTGCCGGTCCTCGACGGTGATGGCGATATCGTCCTCGCGGAAGCCGGCCACGGCGAGCGTGATGCGATAGGCGTTCTCGGCCACGGCCTCGATGTTGAAGGGCGGGTAGCCCTCGCTCGCCGTCTTGGCCGTCCGCTCGACCAATCGCTCGAGCTGTTCGAACCCGAGCAGGAAGGGATGGCCGCCGAAAGTCAGTTTGGTCATTCCGTCATGTCCTTGCAGAAGCGACATTTCTCTGGCGGAACCCCGGGCGGGCATTCCACCCGTCGAATATGGGCGGCAGGCCGGACCCTTGCAAGAGCGCCGGTGCGGCGCGCAGCACGCGCCCGAGGATCCGACCAGATGCCGGGACGGTCTGCGGCCCTTCCGGGCGCGGGGGCGCCCGTCGAACGGGGATCTCGACAGGCTGCCGCGCACTTGCGGGCACCCGGGATGATGGTCCCGCCGGGGGGCTACACGCCTTTGATTGCCTCGCGCTTGCGGGCACCCGGAGATAATCGGGGATCGGCTGGGCGCTTAACGCCCGCCTTCTCCGCGCATGCTAGCACCCGGTCATTCAGCGACGGGTTCGCCGCCGCCGTCCGCCTTCCCCGGCACCGGGCGCCCGGCGCGGGGGCCGCCCCTCTTGAGGCGCGACCGCCACAGGCGCGCCCCTTCGAACGCGACATATCGGACCCATGCAGGATTCTTCCCGCAAGCGCGTGCGTTCTGTATATTCGTCTGACGGCGACTCATCCAAACGCAACGGGCGACTTTCCCGACAGGTCAAGACACATGAATGCGTCCCCCGAATTGAGCTTCGAAGACATGCTGCGCATCCGGCTGGAAGTTCTGCGGCGCGAGCACCGCGATCTCGACGAGGCGATTGCCGCCATCGAGGCGGGAGGCCGTGGCGATCAGCTCATGCTGCGGCGGCTGAAGAAGCAGAAACTGGCCCTCAAGGATCAGATCGTGAAGATCGAGGACCAGCTCATCCCCGACATCATCGCCTGACATCCGGGCGAGGCCGGACGCTCCCTGCCATTCGCGCATCGTGAATGACAGCCCCCTCCAGCGGCACCTCCCGCCGGGGCAACCATTGCAGTGCCCGGAGATACCGCGCGAGCGCGCGGGGCCCAGGAGCGGGATCGGCGCATGGCCTGCAGGACGCACTCCCCGAGCAAGCGGCCTGCCCGTCCGCCGACCGCTTGCCCCCTGCCCGGCCATGGCTATATTGCGCCGCTCAGGGCAGGACAGGGGCGGGGCGCATGACTGTGGACGTTGGGATCATCATGGGCAGCCAGTCGGACTGGGCCACGATGAAGGAGGCCGCGGCGATCCTCGACGAGCTCGGCATCTCTTACGAGGCAAGGATCGTCTCGGCGCACCGCACGCCCGACCGGCTCTGGAGCTACGGCAAGACCGCCGTCGAGCGCGGGCTCAAGGTCATCATCGCAGGCGCGGGCGGCGCGGCGCATCTTCCCGGCATGATGGCCTCGAAGACGCGGGTGCCCGTCATCGGCGTGCCCGTCCAGACCCGCGCGCTCTCGGGCGTCGACAGCCTCTATTCCATCGTCCAGATGCCCAAGGGCTTTCCGGTGGCCACCATGGCCATCGGCAATGCCGGTGCGGCGAACGCGGGCCTGATGGCCGCGGGCATCCTCGCCCTCTCCGATCCGGCGCTCGGCCAGCGGCTCGACGCCTGGCGCGCGGCCCTTTCCGCCTCCATCCCCGAGGAGCCCTCCGATGACTGACCGCCTGCCCCCCGGATCGACCATCGGCATCCTCGGCGGCGGCCAGCTCGGCCGGATGCTCTCGGTCGCGGCGGCGCGGCTGGGCTTCCGCACCCATATCTTCGAGCCGAGCCCCAACCCGCCCGCCGCCGACGTGGCCCATGCGGTCACGACCGCACCCTACGAGGACGAGGCCGCACTCCGGGCCTTCGCGGCCTCGGTCGATGTCATCACCTACGAGTTCGAGAATATCCCGACCTCGGCCCTCGACCTGCTCGAGGCGCTGAAACCCCTCCACCCGAACCGCCGCGCCCTCGCGGTGAGCCAGGACCGGCTCGAGGAGAAGGGCTTCCTGACCGGGCTCGGCCTCGCCGTGGCCCCCTACCGCCCCGTCGGCAGCCGCGAGGATCTCGAGGCCGCGATCCACGGCATCGGCACGCCCGCCATCCTCAAGACCACGCGCCTCGGCTATGACGGCAAGGGGCAGGCCCGCCTCATGGAGCCCGACGATGCGGCCGAAGCCTTCGCTGCCATGGGCGGCCAGCCCGCCGTGCTCGAGGGCTTCGTCCGCTTCACCCACGAGGTCTCGGTCATCGCGGCGCGCGGCCGCGACGGCTCGGTCGCGGTCTATGAGCCGGGCGAGAACGTCCATCTCTCGGGCATCCTGCACACGACCACGGTCCCCGCCCGCCTCACCGCCTCGCAGCGCACCGACGCGGTGCTGCTGGCCGGGCGGATCCTCAATGCGCTCGACTATGTGGGCGTGATGGGGGTCGAGCTCTTCGTGACGCCCGAGGCCCTCTTGGTGAACGAGATCGCGCCGCGGGTCCATAATTCCGGGCACTGGACGCAGAACGGCTGCGCGGTGGACCAGTTCGAGCAGCATATCCGCGCCGTGACCGGCTGGCCGCTCGGCGACGGTTCGCGCTTCGCCGATGTCGAGATGGAGAATCTGATCGGCCATGATGTGGCCCGGGTGCCGGCCCTCGCCCTCGAGAAGCACACGGCGATCCATCTCTATGGCAAGGCCGAGGCACGCCCCGGGCGCAAGATGGGTCATGTGAACCGCATCCTCCGCCCGGTGACCGGCGCATGAGGGCAGATCCGCCGCGAACGGCGGGGGTGGCGGAGGACCGGCTCGCGGCCTTCCTCGCCGACGAGACGGCCCGCTTCGAGCGCGAGAACCCGCGGTCGAAGGAGGCGCTTCAGCGCGGCGCGCGGTCCTATCTGGGCGGCGTGCCGATGCACTGGATGAAGGACTGGCCCTCGCCCTTCCCGCTGGTCGCGGTCGAAGCCCAGGGCGCGCGCCTGACCGACCTCGACGGGCACCGGCTCGACGATTTCTGTCTGGGCGACACGGGCTCGATGTTCGGCCACTCGCCCGCTCCGGTTGCGCGGGCGATCCGGCGGCAGGCGCGGCAGGGGCTGACCTACATGCTGCCGACCGAGGCCACCTTCGAGGCCGGGCGGCTTCTCAACCGCACCTTCGGCGACTTCCGCTGGCAGGTGGCGCTGACCGCGACCGACGCCAACCGCTTCGCGCTGCGCGTGGCGCGGGCCGTCACCGGGCGGCGCAAGGTTCTGGTCTTCAACGGCTGCTACCACGGGACGGTCGACGACACGATGGTCATGCTCGAGAACGGCCGCACGCGGGCGCGGCCGGGCCTCGTGGGCATGGTCGCCGATCTCGCCTCGAAGGCGGTCGCGGTCGAGTTCAACGACATAGCGGGGGTCGAGGCGGCGCTGGCCACCGGCGAGATCGCCGCGATCCTCACCGAGCCGGTGATGACCAACTCCTGCATGGTGCTGCCCGAGGCGGGCTTCCACGACGCGCTGCGCACCCTCTCGCGCCGCTACGGGGCGGTGCTGATCCTCGACGAGACCCATACGCTCTCCTCGGGCCTCGGCGGCTACGGTCGGGTGCACAGCCTGTCGCCCGACATTCTCGTCGTGGGCAAATGCGTGGCGGGCGGGATTCCCACCGCCGTCTGGGGCCTGACGCCCGATCTGGGCGCGCGCTTCGAGGCCTACAATGCGACGCGCCCCGCGGGCCACAGCGGCATGGGCACGACGCTCGCGGCCAATCCGATGCAGTTCGCCTGCCTCTGCGCCACCCTGTCCGAGGTGATGACGCCCGAGGCCTATGCCCACATGGACCGCGGCGCCAAGCGGCTGGCCAACGGCCTCGCCACGGTCATCGCCCGGGTGGGCGCGCCTTGGCATGTCGTCCGCGTGGGCGCGCGCGTCGAGTTCATCTGCGCGCCCGGGCCGCTCCGCAACGGGTCGGAGGCTGCGCGCGCCCATCATCCGCGGCTCGAGGGGGCGGTGCATCTGGGCCTTCTGAACCGCGGCTCGCTGATCGCGCCCTTCCACAACATGATGCTGGTGAGCCCCATGACCCGGCCCCGCCAGATCGACCGCCTGATCGCCGCCTTCGATGCCACCCTGACCGAACTATTCGCGTGACCGTAACGATGACCGACCAGCCCAGCCCCTCCGGTTCGACCCTCAGCGAGGCCGAGACCTTCCTCGCGGCCCATCCCGAAATCGAGGCCTTCGACATCGTCCTGCACGATGCCAACGGCATCGGACGGGGCAAGATCATCCGGCGCCACGAGCTTCTGTCCTTCTACAAGGGCGGGCGGCACCTGCCGATCTCGATCCTCGGGCTCGACATCTGCGGCGAGGATGTCCACGAGACCGGCCTGATCTGGGATCAGGGCGACGGCGACCTGCGGGCCTGGCCGATCCCCGGCACGCTGGTGCCCCTCCATGGCACCACGCCGCCGCGGGGCGAGGTCTTCATGTGCATGTACGACCTCGACGGCCGGCCGATGAGCTCGGATCCGCGCCATGCGCTCGCACGGCAGGTCGAGGCGCTGGCGGAGCTGGGCCTCTATCCGTCGGCGGCCTTCGAGCTCGAATTCTTCCTTCTGGCCAACGAGCGCGGCCCCGACGGGCGCGTGCAGCCCGCAGCCGACGTGCTGGACGGCCGGCGCAGCGCCAAGACCGAGGTCTATTCCGTCGATCACCTGCACGGGATGATGCCGCTCTTCTCCGACATCTATGCGGGGGCCGGGGCGGCGGGGATCAAGGCAGAGACCATGATCTCGGAATATGCGCCGGGCCAGTATGAGCTCACGCTGCATTACCGCACCGACGTGCTGCAGGCGGCGGACGACCTGATGCGGCTCAAGCGGATCGTGCGGGCGCAGGCCCGCCGCCATGGCGTCACCGCCTGTTTCATGGCCAAGCCCGTGGAAAGCTATGCGGGTTCGGGGATGCATCTGCATGTCTCGCTCTGCGATGCAGAGGGGCGCAACATCTTCGTCGAGGAGACCGAGGGCCAGTGGTCGCGCCCGATCCTGCATGCGCTCGGCGGCCTGCGCGAGACGATGGGGGAATCCATGCTGGTCTTCGCGCCGCATGCGAACTCCTGGCGGCGCTTCGCGAGCCAGAGCTATGCGCCGGTCTCGCCCAGCTGGGGGGTGAACAACCGCTCGGTCGCGCTGCGCATCCCGGCGGGCGACATCCGCGCCCGGCGAATCGAGCATCGCCCGGCCGGCGTCGACGCCAACCCCTATCTCGTGGCCGCCACCGTGCTCGCGGGCATCCGCCGCGGGCTCGAGCAGCAGATCGATCCCGGCCCCGAGACCACCGGCAACGGCTACGAGGATCCGGGCGACACGCAGCCGATCCCGACCTGCTGGCGCAGCGCCATCGCGGCGGCGGAGCATTCGGCCTTCCTGCGCGAGGCGCTGGGGCCGGACATGCACCGCACCTTCACCGCCATCAAGGCCGCGGAATATGCCCGCGTGGCGCGCACGATCCCGGACGTGGACTACGATCTCTATCTCCACACGGTCTGACACCGTTTCGGACAGGCTGCGATGGGCAAAGCTGGATCGGTGCCGGAGCCTGATCTAGGGTGGGCTCATGTCCGCAAGACGTGACACCGACCTCAGGCGGCCGGTTACCGCCCCCCGGCTCTGGCAGAGGCTGCGCCTCCCAGCGGCCGTGCTCGTCATGCTCGCGGGCGCCACCGTCATCATCGCCCTCGCCAACGATGCCCGAGAGCGGTTCCAGCAGCTCGACTACATCGTCACCGACGGGGTGCAGACCCGGCTCTCCCATCTCGACGGGCAGCTTGCGCAGCTCGCGAGTGCCCTCGGCGTCACAGGCAGCAACCCGAGCCCCGCGGCGGTCCGGACGTCGCTCCAGCATTTGCAGGTCGGTCTGGGGCAGCTCGACACGGCCATGGCCGAGGCCGGTCTCCTGTGGGACCCGGACTACGGCGACGGCCTGACGCAGCTCCGCGAGTTCGAGCGGGATCATGCGGAGCTGATCGCGGCGCCGGACGTCATGGTGACGGCCGCGATGCCCAGCCTGACCCGCGCCCTGCCGCAGCTCGAGGAAGCGGTCGCAGAGCTTTCGGCCACGGCCAACGCCGACCGCGAGAACCGCAACCTCGAGAACCGCGCGATCATCGGCAGTTCGATTTCGCGCCTCGTGGGCCTGACCATCGCCCTCGTGCTGCTGCTGTCGGCCGGGTCGCTCGAGCTTCTGCGCCTCTATCTGCGCTCGCTCGAACAGGCCGAGGCGGCGGGCCGCGCCAGCGCCCGGCTCGAGGCGATCTTCCGCATTTCTGCGGATGCAATCCTCGTGACCGACTGGAGCGCCCGGGTGATCGACTGCAACCGCGCGGCGCTCGCCATCTTCGGCCACCAGCGCGAGCGGCTCACCGGGGCGGATGCGATGGAGCTGCTGTTCCCGGCCGAGCTGCAGGGCCGCCAGCGCATGCGCGTGGTGGATGCGCTGCGCAACTCCGACCCGCGGATCGACGGCCCCCTGCGGCTCGAACTCGAGGCGGTCCATGCCGACGGGTCGCGCTTTCCGGTCGAGGTCTCGCTCGCGGCCGCGCGGGTCGAGGGCGAGGACATCATCGTGGCCCTGATGCGCGACATCTCGGCCCGCAGGCGCGCCGAGCGCGAACTGACCGAAGCGCGCGACCGCGCCCTCGCGGGCGAGCAGACGAAGGCCGACTTCCTCGCCGTCATGAGCCACGAGATGCGCACGCCGCTGAACGGGCTTGCGGGATCGCTCGAGCTGCTCGCCCAGACGCCGCTCGACCCGCGCCAGCGAGAGCTGGTCTCGGTGCTGCGCGCCTCGGCCGAGATCCTGCTCGACCATGTGAACTCGGTTCTCGACATCGCCCGCTCCGAGGCCCGCCCCTCGGAGGCGGAGATGGTCGATTTCGATCTCGACCGCCTGATCGAGGAATGCATCGCGAACCAGTCGGGCTTTGCCGCCGTCGTCGGCAACCGGATCGACCACCGTCCGCTGACCGGACCGGTGGGGATCCTGAACGGCGAACCGCAGCGGCTGCGACAGGTGCTGTTGAACCTCCTGAACAACGCGGTGAAATTCACCCGGAACGGGCGGATCATCGTCGAGAGCGAGGTGCAGGGCGCGCATGTCGAGATCCGCGTGCTCGACACGGGCATCGGCATCGCTCCCGAGGATCAGGAGAAGGTCTTCGACGATTTCGTGACGCTGGACGCCAGCTACGAGCGCCGGTCGGGCGGCACGGGACTGGGCCTCGGGATCGCGCGGCGGCTGGCACGGATCATGGGCGGCGATCTCACCGTCCAGAGCACGCCGGGCCGCGGCAGCCGCTTCACCCTGCGCCTGCCGCTCCGCCGCCCGCGCGAGGAGCTCGCCGCCTCCCGCGGGTCCGACGAGGCGCTCTCGGTGCTCTTGGTCGAGGACAATGACATCAACCGCTTCATCGCCCAGAACTTCCTCGAGAGCGCGGGCCACCGGGTCTTGACCGCGCGCAGCGGGCTCGAGGGGCTGACGGCGGCCCAGTCGCGGCATTTCGACGTGATCCTGACCGACATCAGCATGCCGGGTCTCGACGGGCTGCAGGTGGCGCGCCGGATCCGCGACGGCGGCGGGCCGAGCGCCGCCTCGCGCATCCTCGCCGTCACCGCCCACTCGCTGACGGCCGATCCCGGCGCGCTCAGGGCCGCGGGCATCGATGGATGGCTTGAAAAGCCGGTGAGCCGGGATGCGCTCCTGCGGATGCTGCGCCATCCGGCCGAGCCCGCCTCTGCGACGGTCGAGGAGGCGCTCGACACGGCCCGGCTGCGCGAACTGGAAGACCAGATCGGCCCGGTAGCCCTCCACGGGCTGATCCGGCAGATGATCCTCGACGGCACCGCGATCCTCGAGCGGCTGGCGGCGCTCGGCTTCGAGCCTCCGCCCGAGGAGGCCCGTCCCCTCGTGCACCAGCTGGCCGGTGCGATCTCGACCTTCGGCACCGGGCCGCTTCACCGCAGGCTCCGGCAGGCGCAGGAGGCGCTGCGGACCGGAGCGGCCGCGGGACCCCATCTCGCGGCCCTCCCCGCCCTCTGGGACCGGATGCGCGCGGCGCTCGAGGAGGCCGCGCAGGATCGGCCCCTCGACACGGCAGCCCCCGTCGGGAGTTCGGGGGCGCTTTAGCGCTTTGGCAGCCACCGTCCCTTGCGAAGCGCGAAGGGCCGGCTAGGCGCGGCCCAGAGCCGAGATGGCGCGGGCGATCAGCGCCGGAACCCGCGGATCGAGGCCCACCGGCTCCAGAACCATGCCCCGGAACGCCGCCTCTGCCAGCGCCGCGGGCAGATCCTCCACCACATGCCCGCCCCGGGCCGCGAAGAAGGGCAGGCACAGCGCCTCGGGCATGAGCCGCGCGCGGGCCGCGATCTGCGGCTCCTGATCGATGAAGGCCGCCTCGCAGGGCAGGCCCGTCTCCTCGGAGAGCCGCGCGGCCATCGCCCGGGCCACCTCGGAAGGGGCCGGGCTGCGGAACGACCCATGGGCCGCCAGCAGGATGGCGGGGGCGGGCTTCCGGGACAGGGCCTCGCGGGCCATCGCCACGGTAAGATCCGAGACCGCGGGATCGGTGCCGAAGGGCTCGGCGATCCGCCAGCCCATGCCGCCCGCCGCCGAAAGCTGGCGCGGCAGGTTCGTGCGGGTGGTGAACCAGCCGCCCGCCATGAAG
>NZ_MABH01000236.1 GCF_001720585.1 Cereibacter johrii
CTCGGCTGGCGCGGCTACGGGCTCGACGGCGGCGCCCCCGAAGTGGACTGGGACGCGATCCGCGTGGCCCATCTCATCCCCGAAAGCGGGCTCGAGCTGATCCCCGACGACAGCTACCTGCTCGAATCGGGCTTTGAGCGGCTGCACGGCGTGGACTTCCGCAAGGGCTGCTATGTGGGCCAGGAAGTGACCGCCCGCATGAAGCACAAGACCGAGCTGCGGAAGGGTTTGGTGCGCGTGAGCATCTCGGGCGAGGCACCGTTCGGAGCCGAGATCACCGCCGACGGCAAGCCCGCGGGCACGCTCTTCACCCGCTCGGGCGACCGCGCCATCGCCCATGTCCGCCACGACCGGGCCGAGGGCGAGATGCGCGCGGGCGAGGCCATCCTGCATCTGGATCCGCTCGCGGAGTGACGGCCACCCGCGGGGGGCTTTCCGCCCCCCGCACCCCCCGAGGATATTTGCGCCAGAATGAAGGAGGAGGGCCGTGCGCGGGGCGCGCCGCTCGGGCGGAGCCTGTGCCTGCGGGCCGGCCGATCCCGCCCCCGTGTCGAGGGCGGTCAGACGCGCTCGGAATATTCCATGAATTCGGTATGCACGAGGATCTCCTCGTCCGGTCCGATGAAGGGCGGCACCATGATCCGCATCCCGTTGTCGAGGATGGCCGGCTTGTAGCTGTTGGCGGCGGTCTGGCCCTTCACCACCGGCTCGGTCTCGACGACGCGGCAGCGGACCTTCGCCGGCAGCGTGACGTTCAGCGGCTCGTCGCCGAAATAGTTCACCGTGGCGACCATCCCGTCCTGCAGGAAGGGCCGCCGTTCGCCCAGAAGCTCGGCGTCGATCTCGACCTGTTCGAAGCTTTCGGCATCCATGAAGATCAGCCGGCCGTCGCTTTCATAGAGGAACTGCTGGTCCTTGTTCTCGAGTTCGGTGCGCTCCACCTTGTCCTCGGAGCGGAACCGCTCGTTCAACTTGCGCCCGTCGCGGAGGTTCTTGAGCTCCACCTGCGCGAAAGCCCCGCCCTTGCCGGGCTTCACATGGTTGACCTTCACGGCCGCCCAGAGTCCCCCGTCATGCTCGAGGATGAACCCCGGCTTGATCTCGTTTCCGTTAATCTTCGGCATGCTGCATCCCGGCGCGCTTGATCGGCTGTGGCGCTACGCTATATATGCCCCCGGATCGGGCGGCAATGCCTCTGGAAGCGGGGGCCGTCGGCTACGAGACTTGACCACAGTGCATGGCGGACATTCCAAACGGAACATCCTGAATCGCGGCTGGTTATGCATATTCGCCGAACGCCACAAGAGAAAAGAGCAAGAACAGGACAAACTCATGGCCGATTTCATTGACAGCACCGCTTTCAACTTCGAACAGGGGCAACGTGCCCGAAAACTGTTCGCTGCCGTGGTGCTGGCCGCGCTGGATGATGCCATCGCGGACGACAAGAAGTATGGCAACGGGCCGGAACAGATCGCCCGCTGGGCACGGTCGCGCGACGGGCGCGAAGTGCTTTCCTGCGCCGGGATCGACCCCAACGAGCGGGTCGTGAAGGGACTGATGGAATTTGTGAGCAAGGGCATCCGCACCTCGGTTGCGCTCTCGCGCGAAGAGAGCGAGCGGCGCCATGCGCTCGAAATGGATCAGGCCGAAGCGGCCTGAGCCATCCGCCATCGACAGGACGACGCGCCCTTCGGGGCGCGTTTTTCTTTGGGCGCATCGACCGGGGGCGAGGTTTTACCCGGCTTCGGCCGGGCCCTCTCAGACGCGGCGCGCACGCGCCTCGGCACTCCACGTCCGGGCTTGCGGTATCCCCAACTCGCTCTCGGGGCGGCGTCCTGGAGCATTCCCGGACAGGTCGAGGCGAAGAGGGTCGCGGCGATCCTCTCGCTCCGGGTCTCCGGTCGGGGGGCGGCGACACTCCCGCGTTTCACCGCATGGGAGACCATGGCAGATGGCCGGGCCGCGCCCGGCCGCCTTGGGGGCGACCTCGCCGATCGGCTCGGGCCGAGGTCGTCAGGAGGAATCGCGGGCCAGGAGCGCGCGATGGATCTCGGCGCGGATCAGCTTGCGGATGTTGCGGGTGATGCGCTCGCCCAACTCGCCCTGAAGCTCCTCGCGGATCACGGCCTGCACCATCGCGCGCAGACGGTCGTCCTCGAGATCGAGCGCCCCCTCGGAGGCGGCGGGCGCCCGCGCGGCGGCTGACACAGGCAGGCGGGTCTCGCGATCCGCCGTGGCAGCCTCCTGCTGCTGGCGCGCCTCCTCTCCGGCCGCGCTCCGTCCAGCGCGCGGATCCTGCGGGACCGGATCGGCAGCCGGCTCCGCCTCCGGCGCGGCGGGTGAGCCCGCCTTCTCCATCCCGTCCGGTTCGGCCGGGGACGCATGGGGCGCCGTGAGATCCACCCGCGCCGCTCCACCAGCGAGGCTCACGACCGTCGCAGGCCGGATGAAGGGCGCGCCGGTCTCGGGATCGCTCTCGGGCAGCCAGTCCTCCTCGGCCTCCATGAAGGGCGCCGGCGGCACGGGATCGGCCGGCGTCACCACCCGAAGCGCCGGGGTCAGGACCAAGGGATCGGGGCCGACCGGCAGGGGCTCGCCTCCCGCGCCCTCGGCCACCAGCCGACGGATCGAGGACAGAACATCCCCATACTCCACATTGGTCATGCGTTCCGTCATCTGGCTCTCCGGTCCTGGCATCTTCTCAGTCTAAGAGGCATGGGCCTCCGGCACAAGTTCCGGTCGGGGAAGGGTCGATACCCGCCCATGCACGCCAAAAAGGAAACGGGGCCGGACTGTCCGACCCCGCGCCCCGCAAGAAGGAAAGTCTCAGTTCCGGCCGATCGACTTCAGCACGCGGTCGAGCCGCTTGCCCTGCGAGCTGGTGGCCGGCGCGTTCTTCACGGCATTGTAGTAGGCCGCCGGATCGTAGGTCGGAATGCCAAGATTGAGATGTTCGACGGTGAGCAGCCCCATCGAGGCCAGCACCTGATACATGCCCACATAGCGCTGCGCCTCGGCGGTGAGACGGTCGGCCTGCGCGTTCAGGAGGTCCTGCTCGGCGTTCAGCACGTCGAGCGTGGTCCGGGCGCCGAGCGTCGCTTCCTCGCGCACGCCCTCGAAGGCGGTGCGGGCGGCGCGCACTTCTTCGTCACCCGCGGCGATGGCGGCGGAGGCCACCTCGACCGTCGACCAGGCGATGCCCACATTCTGCGCCACGTTCACGCCGGTCTGCAGCAGGTTCGCCTTCTGCGCATCGCGGTTGGCGAGCGTCTGGCGGTAGAGCGCGGACAGTTCGCCCCCGGCATAGAGCGTGTGCCGGAGCGAGAGACCGACGCTGGCCGATTCCTGCCCTTCGTCGTCGAGTCCCACATTCGCCTCGGCGCTGATCGAGGGGCGCATCGCGGCCTTGGCGCGCGCCACGTTCAGATCGGCCGCCGCCACCTGCCGCTGGGCCTGACGCACCTGCGGATGGGCGCGGAGCGCGACCTGACGGGCCGCCTCGACGGTCGCGGCGGTGCGCGGCGCGGCGGGACGCGGCGCGAGATCGACCGGATAATGGCCCACCGCGGCCTTGTAGGCCTCGCGTGCCACCACGAGATCGCCCTCGGCCGAGGTCAGGTCGGACCGCGAGGCCGCCAGCGCGGCCTGGGCCTGCGACACGTCGGTGCGCGTGACCTCGCCCACGTCGAACCGGTCCTGCGCCGCCTGCAGTTCCTGATCGATCAGCCCGAGGTTGTTGCGCCGCAGATTGACGATGGATTGCGCGAGCTGCACCTGCACATAGGCATTGACCGCATCGAGCAGCACGTTCTGCTCGACCTGCACCAGCGCCTCGCGGGTGGCCAGCACCGTCTCCTTGGCGGCCTCGACGGCGAGCGCGTTGCGCCCGAAGTCATAGAGCGTCATCGAGGCGGTGAGCCCGACCGAGGAGTTCAGGTTCTCCACGTTGCTGCGTCCTGCGGGGGTCACGAGCGTCGCATCCGCATGAACCCGCTGGAAGCTGTAGGTCGATTGCGCGACGAACTGCACGACGGGGCGGAGCGCCGCGACGGCCACCGCCACATCCTCGTCGGTCGCCCGCAGAAGCGCGCGATTCTGTTCGAGGAGGTTGCTGCTGCGGTAGGCGGAGATAAGGGCATCGGCGAGCGTCTCCGCCTGTGCCGCGGACGAGGCCATCACCGCCAGAGCCGAGCAGGTCGCCACGGCCCACAGTCTGATCTTTCTCATTGCCCTCTCCACTGTCCCGTCAATCTCTTGTTTCTGAAAGACTTGCCTTACAACGCAAAATCGCGCTTCACCTCGAACCCCGGCAGGACCGGGGCACTGGCATTGAAAACCGGGCGCCAGGTGATCGCCCCGTCGACCTTGTATCCGATGCGGGCCACGCCGAGCGGGCCTTCCATGAAGATGCAGCCGATCCGGCCGCCTTCCTTCAGCTGGTCGAGCAGCGCCTGCGGCACCGTCTCGACCGCGCCTTCGACCGTGATGACATCATAGGGCCCGTGCTTGGCGGCCCCGCTGGTCAGGGGGCCCACGATCACGGCCGCATTGTCCACGCCCTCGGCCGAGAGGGTGCGCTGCGCCTCGGCGGCAAGCTGCTCGTCCTCCTCGAGGCCCACGACCGCTTCCGCCAGCCGGGCGATCACGGCGCAGGAATAGCCGAGCCCGCAGGCCACATCGAGCACCGATTCCACCGGCTGGATGTTCAGCGTGTCGAGCAGCTTCGCGAAGGTCCGCGGCTCGAGCAGGACGCGGTTCGGCGCCACCACCACGTTCTCGCTCATGTAGGCGACTTCCCGCAGGGGGCGCGGCACATAGACCTCGCGCGGCACGGTCAGCATCGCATCGATGATCGGAAACTTGGTCACGTCCGAAGGGCGGATCTGCGTGTCCACCATCATCATGCGCCGCGTCGCAAAATCCGTCATCTGCCAAGCTCTTCCGTCCGCTACAGTCTCCATCCTCTTGCCACAGATGCGCAGGCGCGGCAACAGACGGCGGAACGGGTTTATCCACAGAGTGGCCGCCATCACACGCCCTTGCGAGCGGCCGTCCGCCCGTCCACTCTGCGCAGGCACAGAGCCGGAGCCCTGCCATGACGCCCTCTCCCGCCCGCAACGGCGACATTTCCTTCTGGTATGCCGACATCGGCGGGGTGCCGCAGCCGCGGCCTCCGCTGGCGGGCGATGCGCGGGCCGATGTCTGCATCGTGGGGGCGGGCTACACCGGGCTCTGGACGGCGCTCTATCTGAAGGAGCAGGCGCCCGAGCTCGAGGTGCTGGTGCTGGAGAAGGAATTCGCGGGCTTCGGTGCCTCGGGGCGCAATGGCGGCTGGCTCACCGGCAGCTTCGCCTGGACGCACGACCGGTATCTCTCGACCGGGACGGCCGAGGGCGTGCGCGCGATGGTGGCCGCCATGAGCGGCACGGTGGACGAGGTGATCCGGGTGGCCGAGGCCGAGGGGATCGATGCCGACATCCACCGGACCGACGAGCTCATGGTGGCGGTGACGCCCGCACAACGGGCCCGCGCCGAGGCCGAGGTGCGCCACCGCCAGAGCTGGGGCGAAGAGCGGGTGTCCTTCCTCGAGGCGGACGCGGTGGCGCGGCGCATCCGCATTCCGAAGACGGAAGGGGCCATGGTGGTGGGCGGCGTCGCACGGGTGCAGCCCGCCAAGCTCGTCCGCGGCCTCGCCGCCGCCGCCGAGAGGCGCGGCGTGCGGATCGCGGAAGGCACCGAGGTGCTGGGCATCGCCCCCGGTCGGGTCGAGACCCGGCGGGGCACCGTGCAGGCGCCCATCATCCTGCGTGCGACCGAGGGCTTCACCGCCACCCTGCCCGGCACGAAGCGCGACTGGCTGCCGCTCAACTCGGCCCAGATCGTGACCGAGCCGCTGCCGCCCGAGGTCTGGGATCGGATCGGCTGGGAGGGGGCCGAGATCCTCGGCGACATGGCCAATGCCTATTGCTACTGCCAGCGCACGCGCGAGGGGCGGATCGCGGTCGGCGCGCGCGGGCGGGCCTACCGCATGGGCTCGCGGATCGACGAGCGGGGCGAGGCCGATGCCGTCACCGTGGCCCATCTTCTCAAGCGGCTGCAGCGGCATTTCCCGGGCGCGGCCGAGGCGCGGATCGACCATTCCTGGTGCGGGGTGCTGGGCGTGCCGCGCGACTGGTGCGCGACCGTGGGCCTCGATCCCACCACGGGCATCGGCTGGGCGGGCGGCTATGTGGGCGTCGGGGTCTCGACCTCGAACCTCGCGGCGCGCACGCTGGCCGATCTCGCGCTCAAACGCGACACAGCGCTGACGCGGTTGCCGTGGGTCAACCGCCGTGTCCGCCGGTGGGAGCCCGAGCCGCTGCGCTGGCTGGGCGTGCGGGGCATGTATCGGCTGCTCGAGGCCGCCGACCGGCAGGAAGAGGCGGGCGGCCCGCCCTCGTGGCTCGCGGCCCTGGGCCACAGGCTCGCGGGGCGCTGACCGGCCAGCCGGTCAGCGCTGCGGGATCAGACCGCCCGCGGCTTTGCCGTCTGCCGGAGAGGCATCACGCGCCCCCGGGCGAGCGCGCCCCGCGCCGTGGCCGCGATGTCTTCGGCCCGCAGCCCCGCATCGGCATACATGTCCTCGGGGCTCGCCTGCTCGATGAAGCGGTCGGGCAGCGTCATGACCCGCAGCGCGAGGCCCCCGTCGAACCCGCCCGAATTGGCGAGATAATGCATGACATGGGCGCCGAAGCCGCCCATGGCCCCCTGCTCCACCGTCACCAGCGCCGCATGATGGCGCACCAGCTGGTCGATCAGCCCCGTGTCGAGCGGGCGCGAGAAGCGGGCGTCGGCCACGGTCACGCTCACCCCCTCGGCCTCGAGGAGTTTCGCCGCCTGCAACGCCTCGTGCAGATGCGCGCCGAAGGACAGGATCGCCACATCCGTCCCCTCGCGCACCACCCGGCCCCGGCCGAGTTCCAGCACGGTCCCGCGCTCGGGCATCTCGACGCCCACCCCCTCGCCCCGCGGGAAGCGGAAGGCGATGGGGCCCTCGTCGAAGGCCACGGCGGTGGCGATCATGTGGATGAGCTCGGCCTCGTCGGCCGCGGCCATCACGGTCATGTTCGGGAGCGTGGTCAGGAAGCCCACGTCGAAGGCCCCCGCATGGGTCGCGCCATCGGCGCCCACGAGGCCCGCGCGGTCGATCACGAAGCGGACGGGAAGGTTCTGCAGCGCCACGTCATGGGCGATCTGGTCGTAGCCGCGCTGCAGGAACGAGGAATAGATCGCGCAGAAGGGCTTCATCCCGGCCCCGGCGAGGCCCGCCGCGAAGGTCACGGCATGCTGCTCGGCGATGCCCACGTCGAAGACGCGGTTCGGGAAGCGTTTCTGCATGATATCGACGCCGGTGCCCGAGGGCATGGCGGCGGTGATGGCCACGATGCGCGGATCGCGCGCGGCCTCCTCGGTCAGCGTGGTGCCGAAGACCTTGGTGTAGTTCGGCGCGTTGGCGACCGACTTCTTCTGCTCGCCCGTGACGGGGTCGAACTTGTTCACCCCGTGATACTTGTCGGGGGCGTTCTCGGCGGGGGCGTAGCCCTTGCCCTTCTTCGTCACCACATGGATGAGCACGGGCCCCGTGGTACGCGCCCGCGCCGCGCGCAGCGTCTGGAGGAGCGCCTCCATGTCGTGGCCGTCGATGGGGCCGACATAGGTGAAGCCCAGCTCCTCGAAGAGCGTGCCCCCGCCCGGCATCCCGGTCACGAGCTGGCCGGCCTCCGCCTCGCGCGCGAGCTTCTGGATCGCGCCGGCCGACACATCCAGCCGCCGCCGCTCCGCATCCAGTTCGGCCAGCCGCTTCTTCGCATCCGAAAGCCAGCCGCTGCGCTTGCCGCTGCGGTGAAAGCCGTCGAGGCTCGTGCGGATCGTCTCGAGCCGGGGGCTCAGCTGGGCCAGCCCCGCACTCGCCGAGAAGAGCATCTCGCCCAGATCGCCGCGGCTCGCGAGGATGCTGTCTCCGCCCTTCTCCAGCGTGTCGTCGTCGAGCGAGAACATGGCCGAATAGCCCTCGCGCGTGAGGCCGCCCAGCGCCGATTGCAGCAGCGCCTCGGGCACCGGCTGGTCGTGCGCGTCAAGCAGGCTGCCGTTGTTGCGCTTCACCCGGGCCAGATCGAGCGCGCCGCCCGCATGGCCGAGCCGCGCGCCCACGCGCATCGTGGGGCCGGGGTGGCGGAAGTCGTAGCGGGTGCGGAGCGGGATGCCGAAGAGGAGGTCGAGCCAGGCCGAGAAGAGCGTGGACTTGCCCGCCTCGTTCGGCCCGTAGACCACATGCAGGTCCGGCTCGCCCGGCGCAGGCGCGGGAAACTCGAGCCGCCGGTCCATGAAGTGGCCGTAGCGGGTGAGGTCGAGCCGGTCGAGGCGCATCAGTCCGACGTCTCCGCCGCAAGCTGCGCGAGGATCAGGGGCGTTCCCTCGGCCAGAAGGGCGCGGCAGAGCGCGGCCATCGCCTCCTCGTCCTGTCCCAGCAGATCGCGCGCCTCGGGCGGCAGGTCGCGCGCCAGCTCCTGCGCGGCCGCGAGGAGCGCGACGTTCAGGGCAGGATCCTCGGGCAGATCCTCCTGAACGAGACGGACGAGATCCTCGGGCAGGGCCGCCCCCGGCAGCTCTGCCCCTTCCTCGGAAAGCCGCAGCTCGAGCTTGTCGATCCAGAGCCTGCGTCCCGCAGAGAGGGCGCGCGCCTCCTCGGCCAGCCGGTCGCGGTCGCGCGCGATGCGCCAGGCGAGCGGGGTGGCCCCGGTCAGCACCGGGCGCAGCACGAGATGGTCGGCCGCGCGCGGCGCCTCGGCCGCGGCGCGGAGCGCCCGGTCGAGATGCGCCAGCAGGTCGGACCAGTCGGAAATCCCCGTGCAGTCGAGCGGCAGCCGGTCGAAGCGCAGCGGCGCCACGCTGCGCTCCTCGAGCGTGACCGCCCCGTCGTCGCCCACCCTGACCAGCGTGACCGAGGTTGCGCCCGCCTCGCCGATGTCGCGCCCCTGCGGCGTGCCCGGCATCACCACCGTCGCGCGCCCGCTGTGCACGAAGCGGCGGTGGATATGGCCGAGCGCCCAGTAATCGTAGCCGTGGGCCTCGAGCTCGGCGAGGCTGCAGGGCGCGTAGGGATCGTGCCCCGGGCTGCCGTTCAGGCTCGTGTGCATGAGGCCTATGTTGAACGCCCCCGGCTTCGGCGCCGGATAGCGCGGCAGCAGGCTCTCGGGCGCGTGCGGTTCGCGGAAGCTCAGCCCATGGAGGGCCACCGGCTGACCGTCGATCGTGAGCTCGACCGTCGCGGGGCGGGCGCCGAAGACGGTGGTGTTGGCCGGCGCCTCGAGCTCGCCCGTCTGCCGCGCCAGCGCATCGTGATTGCCGCGCAGGATATAGCAGCCGATCCCCGCGGCCTCGAGCCGCAAAAGCTCCTGCTTGAGAAAGCGGGGGGTCTTGGTCGAGCTGTAGGTTCCGTCCCAGAGGTCGCCCGCGATCACGAGGAAGGCCACCGCCTCGGCAAGGCAGAGATCCACGATGCGCGAAAAGGCGGTGCGCGAGGCCACGCCGATCTCGGCCGCAAGCTCGGGATCGCGCAGCGCCATCGCCCGCAGCGGCGCGTCGAGATGAAGATCGGCCGTGTGAAGGAACGTGAACGCCAAGAGACCTGCCTGCGGAACGCGCCCCTCCGGACGCCTTGGGCGACTATGGGGCGGGGCGCCGCGGCCTTCAAGGCTTCGGGGAAGGGCGGGCGGGCCTCACGGGGCCACCGACGCCCGCTTTCCGAGCTGTCCGGCGTGGCAGAGGACGGTTCGGCAGAGACGGGACGCTTTACGGCTGCCCGTGCCCGTGGGCCGTCGGCTCCTCGGGCGGGGCATTCCGTCGCGGGGCTTCGATCCGGGGCCGCGGAAATGGCTCGGATCCTCCGCCCCGCTGCCGGGTCGGGGGGGCGGCTTTCGATGCGGGCGGTTGCCCGGGCGCTCCGGTTCTGCTTTGTGGCAGGGGTCAGGTGCCGCCTTCGGGCGGAGAATCGGGAAGCCGGTGGAAATCCGGCGCGGGCCCGCCGCTGTGACGGGGATGCTCCGGGCAGAAGGCCACCGGTTCGCCGGGAAGGCGCCCGGCGGCAGATGAACCGGAGCCAGAAGACCGGCCTGACGCAGAGGTTCCCGCCGCGTGGACGGCGGCGGGATCGTCACGAACCAAGGAGCGATCCCATGCCGGATTTTCCTCCCCCCGTCGAGCCGCGCCCGGCGCGCCGTTTCACTGAAACCGAGCGTCAGGCGCTCCATGACATCATTGCCGAGCGGCGCGACGTGCGCGACGAGTTCCTGCCCGATCCGGTGGATCCTCAGGCGCTGCGCCGGGTGCTCGAGGCCGCGCATCGCGCGCCCTCGGTGGGCTTCATGCAGCCCTGGAACTTCCTCCTGATCCGCGATGCCGCGCGCAGGGCCGAGGTCCACGAGGCCTTCCGCCGCGCCAATGACGAGGCGGCGCTGCTCTTTCCCGAGGAGAAGCGCGACACCTACCGCGCGCTGAAGCTGCAGGGCATCCTGAAGGCGCCGCTCAACATCTGCGTCACCTGCGACCGCGACCGCTGCGGCGAGGTGGTGCTGGGGCGCACCCACAATCCCGAGATGGATCTCTATTCGACCGTCTGTGCGGTGCAGAACCTCTGGCTCGCCGCGCGGGCCGAGGGGCTGGGGGTGGGCTGGGTCAGCATCTACCGCGAGGAGGAGCTGCGGGCGATCCTCGGCATCCCCGAGCGCGTCAAGATCGTGGCCTATCTCTGCGTGGGCCATGTGGACCGCTTCTACAGCGCGCCGGAACTGGCGTTGAAGGGCTGGCGTCAGCGGCTGCCGCTCGATGATCTCCTCATGGAAGAAGGCTGGCAGGCCGACCGCGCCCTGTGAGGGCGCGGGCAGGGTCTTGCCCTCGACTGCCGTTCGCGCCTCGAACCTTTGTCGAGGGCGCCAGCCTCACGGGCGGGACACCACTCCCGGGACGCGGAGGTGACCCGCTCCCGGCGACCGATGCTCTACCTTCGCAGACGGCCGCGCCATGAGGGGAAGGGGTGCGCAGCGCATCCAGCCGGATCGCGGGCGGGACGGCCTTCCCGCGCAAGGGGCAGGCAGACGGTCGCGCCATGAGTGGAAGGGATGCGCAGCGCATCCCTTTCGGTTCGCGCGGGCGGGCCTACCGGCGCAGGGGGGAAGGCAGATGCCGCGAGCAGCGCTCGCCGTGGAAGCCCCTCCGGCAGAGGCCGCTCCTCCGGGCGGCCGCCTCTTCGCCGGTTCGGCCCGACGCGCTTCGAGAGTCGCCCATGCGGAACCGGCAGGGTCCGCGAACCGCCTGCGGCCTCACTGGCCGGAGGGGCGCCGCGCGCGCAGCATGAGCGAGAGAAGGATGAGCACGAAGCCCGCCGCGAGCAGAGCGAGGCCGAGGCCCGCGTGGCCGCCCGCTTCGGTCAGGCCGAGTTGCCACACAAGGACGATCGCCGGCAGGCCGGTCAGGAGCCCGCGGCGGGCGAGGCGACAGGGGGTGCAGGACATCCGGGTCTCCCTTCGGTTCGATCCCTGGGCCTCCTGCAGGAATCGTGCCGAAGCTGCGCACCCCTCGGGGCGCGCCGGGTGCGATCAGGCCGCGCCCGGCGTGCCCTGACGGGTGCGCGGG
This sequence comes from Cereibacter johrii, assembly GCF_001720585.1. Taxonomy (GTDB): domain Bacteria; phylum Pseudomonadota; class Alphaproteobacteria; order Rhodobacterales; family Rhodobacteraceae; genus Cereibacter_A; species Cereibacter_A johrii. Next base: position 11,671 of record NZ_MABH01000236.1, read on the forward strand.
ATGCGGAGCAGGAAGATCGTCCCCTTGCCCGGTGTGCTCTCGAGGCTCAGGCGGCAGCCGCTGACCTCGGCCAGTCGCTGCGCGATGGTCATGCCGATGCCCGCGCCGCTGATGGCGCCGTTCTCGTGCCCGAGCCGCTGGAAGGGCTGGAAGACCTCGGCCTGCCGGTCTGTCGCGATGCCGAGGCCGGTGTCGCGGATCGACAGATCCACCGTGTCGGGGGCGCCTAGGCCGAAGCTGACCTCCACGAGACCGCCGGGCAGGTTGTACTTGACCGCGTTCGACAGAAGCTGGTCGAGGATGCGCCGGAGCAGGGCCGGATCGCTCACCACCGAGGGCAGCGGCGCCTCGGGCGCCAGGATGCGCAGGGTCACGCGCATGCGTTCGGCATCGGGCCGCGCGCGGGACAGCGCCTCTTCGACCAGCGGCATCAGATCCATCGAGCTGGTCGCAAGGCGCAGGTCGCGATGTTCGAGCCGGCTGAGTTCCAGCACCGCATCCACCAGCTTCACCAGGGTCCATCCCGCGGTCGAGATCGCCTGCACCTGCTGGAGCCGCTCGCCGTCGAGCTTTCGGCCCGCCGAGGCCTCGAGCAGTTCGGCATAGCCGATGATCGCGGTCAGGGGCGTGCGCAGCTCGTGGCTCATGGACGACAGGAAGTTGGATTTGGCCCGGTTCGCCGCGTCGAGCTTGTCGCCCATGGTGGCGAGATGCTCGCCCACGGTCTGCAACTCCTGGATCTCGAACGGCGCCGAGGGGGGAACGGTGCCGCCCTCGCTGATGAGGACCATCCGCTGCTCGAGATCCCCGAGCGGCCGGGCCACGCGCGCACTCATCGCGACGGACCGGCGCCAGAGATAGGCGAAGAAGCCCGCGTAGAAGAGAACGAGGATCGCCACCATGCTCGTGCTGACGAAGCCCAGCTGGTCGCGCAGGTTCGTGGCCTCGGTCAGCAGGCTCCGTTCGCTCGTGAGCAGGAGGAGCCGCCAGTTCGGCCCCGCGACGGTGGACCAGGCGGCAATCATCGGCTCCTGCAGGTCGACCTTCGAGACGCCCGCCGGCTCGGCCTGCATCTGGAGCGCGATCGACGCCAGATCGGGCCTGCGGAAGATGTTGAATTCGGCGGGCTTGAACTTGTCCTGAAGGATCGCCTCGGCATAGCTGTAGCCGATGAGCTCGCTCATGCCCAGCCGATCCTCGCCCTTCGGAGGCAGGGCCAGGATCGTGCCGTCGCGGCCGATCAGGACCGCAAAGCCGTCGCCCGGCAGCTTGATGTCGAGCACCTGTTCGACGATCGTCTTGATGGTGACGTCGATACCCACCACCGCCTCGAGCCGGTCCGGCCCATAGACCGGCGCGATCGAGGAGACCATCCAGCCGTCTCCGGCCGGATCCACATAGGCATCGGTCCAGACCGCCCCGCCCGACGGATTGTGCGCGCGATCGGCCTCGTAGTAGAAATTGTAACTCGGGATATCCATCTTCGGCGGATAGATGTCGAGCACGTCGAAGTAGGGATAGATCCGGTTATAGGAATCCCGTGTGTTCAGATAAAGCTGGGCAATCAGCGGGTCGCTGTCCTTGATGGATTTCATCAGCGGATCGAGCCGCACCGTGCGCCAGACCTTTTCGCGCTCGGCCTCGCCGACCGGGACAATTCCGGAATAGAAGACGGCCGCTCCGCCCGTGTCCTTCGTCGTGTAGAAGACCCCCTCCGGCGAGAGGCTGTGGCGTGCCTTTTCCTCATCCGATACCGTGCCCGGCGTGGCGAGCGCACGGGCGGTTTCTTCCGAGAAGATCCGGGTGGTGGCGCTGATGCTCTGCAACCTGTGGGCAATGATATTCGCCTCACGGGTCGAGTCGTCGCGCAGCATCGTCTCGGAAATGCGGGTGATCGCCGAGGCGCTCCGGTCGTAGACCACCCGGCTCGTGATGAGATAGACGCCGACGAAGCCGAATTCGATCAGCAGAAGCGGAAAGAGAGCGGCCTTGATATAGGAGCGCCAGAGCCACTTGTTCAGCGGAATCGGCCCATGCCCTTTGGCATCGATTGTCCGTGGCATGAGTGGCGATTCCCGGGAAACTCAGACGCTACGATTGCAGCTAGCCTTGTGCCCCAAAGCTGTAAAGATTTCGCCCCAAGAGAGAGGGGCCGCGGCTCTTTGGAAGGGGGGTGCTCTCCAAAGGTAATCGGGTCGTCCCTCGTCGCACCGATTGCGGCCTTGCCCCTGACAGCACGAGCAAATCGTTGCCGGTTCGATGCGGAGGATGCGAGGTCTCCGCCGCCCGGAAGGGTGATCGGCCGCACTGGACCCCGGCTGCGGGGGCGGTTATCCGTCGTGGTGTCGCGTGGAGCCAGTTCCAGCCACACGCCGGAACCCTTCGGGAGATCTGCGCGATGATCCGACCCTTCTCGGCCGGCCTCGGCTCGGGCCTCTCCGGGCGGGAGCGGGGCTGACATGGCCTTCCGCCTGGCCCTCATGGCTCTTTTGCCGCTGGCGGTGCTGAGCCTCTTCGTCGGGGCCGCGGGGCTCGGCCCGGCGGCCCTCTGGTCCGATCCGCAGGGGCACCTCCTTCTGATCGTCTCGCGCCTGCCGCGCACGCTGGCGGTGATCCTCACCGGCGCGGCGCTCGCGGTGGCGGGCGTCGTCATGCAGCAGCTCGTGCGCAACCGCTTCGTCGAGCCCGGCACCACGGGCACCGCCGAGGGCGCGGCCATCGGGCTGATCGCCGTCACGCTGCTCGCGCCCGGCGCGGCGCTCTGGGTGAAGATGATCGTGGCCAGCCTCGCCGCCATGGCGGGCACCGGCCTCTTCCTCGCGCTGATCCGCCGCCTGCCGCCGCGGGAGATCCTGCTGGTGCCGCTGGTGGGCCTCATCCTCTCGGGCGTCCTGCAGTCGGCCGCGACCTTCGTCGCCTGGCAGGCGGACATGATGCAGCTCGTGGGGATCTGGCTCATGACGGGCGAATTCTCGGGCGTGCTCGCGGGGCGCTACGAGCTTCTGTGGCTGGCCGGAGCCGCGGCGGGGCTTGCCTTCTTCGCCGCCGACCGGTTCGCGATCCTGGGCCTCGGCGAGCGGACGGCGGTGGGGCTCGGGCTCGATGCGAGAGGCGTGATGCGGCTTGGGCTGCTCGTGGTGGCGGTGGTGACGGCGATGGTGGTGGTGACGGTGGGCATGGTGCCCTTCGTGGGCCTCGTGGTGCCGAACCTCGTCAACCGGATCATGGGCGACGACCTGCGCGCGACCCTGCCGGTGGTGGCAGCGGGGGGCGGGGCGCTGGTGCTGGCCTGCGATCTGATCGGCCGCCTCGTGCGCTATCCCTACGAGCTGCCGGTGGGCACGGTGCTCGGCGTGCTGGGCTCGCTCCTCTTCCTCTGGCTGCTCTGGAGGCCCGCGCGTGGATAGGTCGCTCCGCTGGCTCGTGCCGATCTGCCTTGTCGCCGCCGGGCTCTATCTCTTCTGGGGGCTCCGGGCGGCGAACTGGGCCTTCGTGCTGGAGCTGCGGGCCACGCGGCTCGCGGCGCTGACGGTGGTGGGCGCCTCGGTGGGGGTGGCCACGGTGCTTTTCCAGACGGTGAGCACCAACCGCATCCTCACGCCCTCGATCATGGGCTTCGATGCGCTCTATGTGCTGATGCAGACCGCGGGGGTGGCATTTCTGGGCATCTCGGGCTTCGCGGCCCTGCCGGGCGGCCCGAAGTTCCTGCTCGAGACCGCGGGGCTGGTCGCGGCGGCGCTGCTCCTCTTCGGCACGCTCCTTGGCCGGGGGGCGCAGGATCTGCCGCGGATGATCCTGACCGGCGTGATCTTCGGGATCCTCTTCCGCTCGGCCGCGGGCTTCGTGGGGCGCCTGCTCGATCCGAACGCCTATGCGGTGGTGCAGCAGGCGAGCTTCGCCACCTTCTCGCAGGTGGAGCCGGGTCTTCTGCCCTGGGCGGGGCTGCTTGCGCTGTCGGCGATGGGCTTCGCGCTGGCGCTGGCGCCGCGGCTCGATGTGCTGGCGCTGGGGCGGCGGACATCGGTGCCGCTGGGGCTCGCGCATGACCGGCTCGCGCTCCTGACGCTGGGGCTCGTGGCGGTTCTGGTCGCGAGCGCCACCGCGCTCGTGGGCCCGATCGGCTTTTTCGGGCTGATCGTGGCCTCGCTCGCCCATGCGCTGACCGAGCGGGCGCGCCATGCGGCGCTGCTGCCCGCGGCGGCGCTGTCGGCCGTGGCGCTCCTCGTGGGGGGACAGTTCCTCTTCGAGCGGCTTCTGCACCTCGAAGGCACGCTCAGCATCGTGGTCGAGCTTGCGGGCGGGCTCTTCTTCCTGTGGCTTCTGATGAAGGGACGGATCCGATGATCGAGCTTGAGGGCGTGGGCCACCGGATCGACGGGGCCGAGATCCTGACCGATGTGACGACGCGGCTGCCGAAGGGGGCTCTCACGGCCCTGATCGGGCCGAACGGGGCGGGGAAGTCCACGCTGCTGTCGCTCATCGCGCGGCTCGCGCCGCTGGGGCAGGGCCAGATCCGCGTGGACGGGCTCGACGTGGCCCGCACCCCCTCGCGCCAGCTTGCGCTGAAGATGGCGGTGCTCGGGCAGGAGACGGCGGTGGGCAGCCGCCTCAGGGTGCATGAGCTGGTGGGCTTCGGCCGCTGGCCGCACCATCAGGGCCGCCGCACGCCCGCCGATGCGGCGGCGGTCGAGGAGGCCATCGCGGTGTTCGATCTCGGCCCGCTCGCCGACCGCTTCCTCGACGAGCTCTCGGGCGGCCAGCGCCAGCGCGCCTTCCTCGCCATGACCTTCGCGCAGGGAACGGACTGGCTCCTGCTCGACGAGCCGCTGAACAATCTCGACATGGCCCATGCCCGCGCCCTTCTGTCGCGGCTGAACGACCTCGTCCGCGCCGGGGGCCGCAGCGTCGTCGTGGTGATGCATGACGTGAACTATGCCGCCGCCTGGGCCGACCACATCCTCGCCCTGAAGGACGGGCGGATCGCGGCCGAAGGACCGCCGGCCGAGGTGCTGACGACCCCGATCCTGCACCGGCTCTACGGCATCGAGATGGAGGTGGCCGAGCATCGCGGACGGCCTCTGGTGCTGCACCACGCCTGAGCGGGCGCGGTTGACTCGGCCGCGGGAGGCTAATACTAGCGATTTACTCAGGTATCGCGGCCCCGGTCGCGAGCTCAGGCGCATCCATCGAAAATCTCAAGGGATTCTTCCATGCCTCCGACGTCCCTTCCCGGACGCGGCTTGCCCTGTCGCGTGCCGAGCCGCCGTCCCATCGCCTCCTTCCCCAGAGGGCGCCGCCGCGCGCTCCTCGCCGCCGGCACCCTTCTCTCCACCGGGCTGACCGCTCAGGCCCAGACCGCGAACGAGCCCATCGCCCTCGATCAGATCACGGTGACGGCGAGCGGCTTCGAGCAGAACGTGGCCGACGCGCCCGCCTCTGTCTCGATCATCACCCGCGAGGATCTGGAGCGCGGCAATGTCACGAGCCTCTCGGACGCGCTGCGCGAGGCGCAGGGCGTCGTGACCACCGGCATAGCCGGCGAGCAGGACATCTTCATCCGCGGCCTGCCGGGGGCCTATACGCTGATCCTCGTGGACGGCAAGCGGCAGGGCACGCGCGAGAGCCGCACCAACGGCAATGCGGGCTGGGAGCAGAGCTTCATCCCGCCGGTCGCCGCCATCGAGCGGATCGAGGTGGTGCGCGGGCCCATGTCCTCGCTCTACGGCTCGGACGCCATGGGCGGCGTCATCAACATCATCACCCGCAAGGTGGCCGACCGCTGGTCGGGCTCGGTCACGGCCGAGACCGTGCTGCCGGAAGCCTCCGAGGACAGCGGCAACCGGCAGCTCTCGTTCTATCTCTCGGGTCCGGTGGTGCAGGACCGGCTCGGGCTCCAGATCTGGGGCAGGGTCCTCGATCAGGACGAGGCCAACCTGCTCTCGGGCCAGCCCGGGCAGGAGGATCGCGACCTGACCGCGCGACTGACCTGGACGCCCACCGAGGATCAGGAACTGCGGTTCGAGGCCGGGCGGACGGGGCTCGACCGCGATCTGACCCCGGGGCGCACGCTGGGCGATACCGCAGATCCCAGCCGGCAGAAGAACATCCGCGAGCATTGGTCGGTGAGCCACAGCGGGCGCTGGGGCGAGGTGACGACCGATCTGTCGTTCCAGCAGGAGAAGGGCCGCCGCACCACCTGGAGCACGGAGGAGGGCCGCCTCGTCGAGGATGAGCGCGCGCCGGAGATCGTGAACTCGGTGCTCGACGCCAAGGTGACCGCGCCCCTGACCTGGGCGGGCAGCCATACGCTCGTGGGCGGCGGCCAGTACAAGCGCGCCGACCTCACCGACCAGAACCCGGGCATCGGCGACGGGCGCGACTACGACTGGCAGCTCGACGAATGGGCGCTGTTCCTCGAAGACGAGTGGCGCCTGCATCCCGACTTCGCCCTGACGCTCGGGGCGCGCTACACGCAGAACGAGGATTTCGGCGGCCATGTCACGCCGCGCCTCTATGGCGTGTGGAACGTGACGCCCGATCTCACGATCAAGGGGGGTGCCTCGGCCGGCTACCGGACGCCCGAGATCCGCCAGACCGCGGCGGGCTATTACTACACCACCGAACGCGGCGCGGGCGTGATCGTGGCCAACAGCGATCTCGATCCCGAAAGCAGCACCAGCTACGAGATCGGGGCGCTCTGGCAGTCGGGCCGGTACGAGCTGGGCGCCACCGCCTATCGCACGGATTTCTCCGACAAGATCGAGAGCCGCAAGACCGACCAGCGGATCACGGTGGGCGGCACCGAGTACAACCGGTGGGAATGGTACAACGTTCAGGACGCGACCCTGACCGGGATCGAACTGACGGCGCGGGCGCAGATCACCGACAGCCTGTCGCTGCGCGGCAGCTACACATGGACCCATTCGGAGCAGGAGTCGGGCGATTACGAGGGCCTGCCGCTCGCCCGCACGCCCGAGCATATGGCCTCGCTCCGGCTCGACTGGATGACGCCGGTCGAAGGGCTCGAGGCCTGGAGTGCCGCGACCTATCACGGGTCGGAGATCAACGCGGGCGCGCGGATCGGCTCCAACGGCCGGCCCTATGCCGAGAATGACGACGGCAAGGTGATCGCCTACAAATACGGTCACTATGCGACGGTGGACCTCGGCGCGAGCTACCGGGTGTCCGAGGCCATGATGCTGAACGCGGCCGTCTACAATCTCTTCGACGAAGGCATCTCCGTCGAGGAGCAGAATGCCTACGGTTCCGGCCGGAGGCTCTGGCTCGGGCTCACCGCCACCTTCTGACCCGTCTCGATCCGCGGCGGCCCGGCTTCGGGCCCGCCGCGGACACGACCTGCGGCCTGCGGCCACGGAGATGCTTGAGCCTCGCGGGCGGGCGGCATAGGGTGTGCGCCACATGCGCGACATTATCAGCCCGGCGGGCAAGACCCTGCGATCGACCCACTTCATCGCGCTGAGGATGGGAGCCGCCATCCTGGCGGTGCTCGGCATGGTGATCTGGGCAGTCTGGTCCTGGAACGAAGAGGTCGCCGCCCTGGAAGAGCAGGGGCAGTCCAAGGCACGCCTGATCTCGCTCTATGTCGAGCGGCTGGTGCAGACCCAGGTCATCCTGCAGCAGGCGGCCCTGCGCGATATGCGGGATCAGGGCCCGGACTACCTGACCTCGCCGCTCTTCGAGACCTTCCTGACGGCCATCGAAAGTGCGCAGACCTCCTCGGGCGGGATTGCCGTCCATGGGCCGGACGGGCCGGTGCTCGCCCAGGGCAGCCGCTATCCCTCCGACTTCCGCTTTCCCATCGAGGCCTTCCGTGCCGCACGCGCCGCGGGCTGGACCGTCTTCGTCGGACGGGTCGAGACCGCCGACCCGGTGGATGACCGGCTCTTCGTCGCGACCGATTTCTCCGACAAGGGGCAGGACGCCATCTTCGTGTCGATGCTCACCCTCGGATCGATCCGGGCCTTCCTCCAGCAGATCGCCCCGAGCACGACGGATGCCGCGTCGCTCCTGCGGACGGACGGATACCTGCTGCTGCGCCGGAACGCCACGCGGCCGATCATGCTCGACGAGACCGCAACCGTGGTCAAGGAGACCGAGGGCCGCATTTCGGGCAGCTACCGCGCCGTGTCGATCTCGGACGGAACCGACCGGCTCTACAGCTTCACCCGCGTGGCCGATCTGCCGCTGGTGGCCATCTATGGCGCGCCCGTCTCCGAGATCCGCGCCGGCTGGCTCTGGCGCGTCGTGCCGATCTGGATGTTCCTCGGGTTGCTCGCGCTTTTCATCTTCGTGCTCTCGGGGCGCATCCGTCGGGCGATGGAGCTGAGTGTCATCGCGCTCGAGACCCGCCAGCAGCTTGAGGCGACGCAGAAGATCGCCGAGCAGCGCGCCCGGCTGATGCAGGAGCTGAGCCACCGGGTGAAGAACAATCTCGCCCTCGTGCTCGCGCTGATCGACCGGCAGATCCGCACGCGCGGCCGGATCGAGGCGCTGGAACTGCGCGGCCGGATCATGGCCATCGCCGAGGTCCATTCGATGCTCTTCGCGGCGGGCGAGCGCTACGATCTCGATTTCGGCCGGCTGATCGAGCGGTTGAGCATCAGCGAGGCGCTGGTGCCGCCGGAACGCCCGATCACCGTCGACCGCGATGTCGAGGAGGGCATCCGCATCGGACCCGACAGCGCGGTGCCGCTGGCGCTTGTCGCGGCGGAACTGCTGACGAATGCGGTGAAGCACGCCTTTCCCGACGGACGGCCGGGGCGGATCCGCGTGTCGCTCCACCGTGTCGGCGCCGACACCGCGCGGCTGGAGATCGCGGACGACGGCGTGGGCCTGCCCGCGGGGGCGGATCCGAAGCCCTCGGGGCTCGCGATCGTCGAGGCCCTCGTGGCGCAGGCCGACGCCGTTCTCGAGCGCCGCGACGAAGGCGGCGCCTGCTTCCGTCTCACCTTCCCGATCCGCGGCCATACCACGGCCGACCTCCCGAGCCGGACCCTCGAACGCAAAGCGGGCTGAGGGAATTTATAATCTTTACATGATCTTGCCGGCGAAAGCTCGGGTTGCCTCTGAGGTTTTCGCCGCTCCGAGGGGCAGGGACGCTGCCTCGGGACGTGCGGACAGACACCTGCAGAGGCTACCCGCTCATGGCGACAGGCCGGTCTCGATGCGGCATCCTGACTGCGGCGGGCGGAGATCATGCTCTGCGCGAGCTTTCTTACGCAACATCCTGTAACTGCTTTCCAAAGACGCAGGCGGCCGGATGGGGCCGGCCAGTCTGCAGCGTCTGGTGCCGGGGCGGGCGGGCTGCTAGCCTCGGGCCATGGACTCGATCTTCATCCTGACCGGCGCCGGGATCTCGGCGGAAAGCGGGCTCGGCACCTTCCGCGACAAGGGCGGGCTCTGGACCCGCTACGACCTGAGCCGCGTGGCCACGCCCGAGGGCTTTCGCGCCGATCCCGCTCTGGTCCATGACTTCTACAACATGCGCCGCAAGAACTGCCTCGACGCGGCCCCCAACGCAGCCCATGCGGCCCTCGCGCGGCTGGAACGCGACCATCCGGGCGAGGTGACGCTGGTCACGCAGAATGTGGATGACCTGCACGAAAGGGCGGGCTCGACCGGGGTGATCCACATGCATGGCGAGTTGCGCCGCGCGCTCTGCGCGGCCTGCGGCCACCGCTGGCCTGCGCCCGAGCGCATGTTGCCCGAGGAGGCCTGCCCGAGCTGCGGCCGGCCCGCCACTCGCCCCGACATCGTCTGGTTCGGCGAGATGCCCTACCGGATGGACGAGATCCTCGAACGGCTCGCGCGGGCCACGCTCTTCGTGGTGATCGGCAGTTCGGGAGAGGTCTATCCCGCCGCGGGCTTCGTCGACGAGGCGGCGGCGCAGGGCATTCCCACCCTCGAGATCAATCTCGAGCCGAGCGGGCGCCGCGGCCTGTTCGACCGCGGTCTCTACGGGCCCGCCACCGAGGTCGTCCCGCGCTGGGTGGCCGAGAGTCTGCGCGACTAGCCCCGGCCGCAGCCGGTGACAATCCCGGCAACATGCCGGATTCGTCGCTTGCGTCCGCGGAGAGGTGCGACGATAAGGCGCCCCTCTTTTGCGATGGAGGCTGTCCTGATGGACCGCGCGGTGGAAAGTCTCAGGGATCTTTGCGACGCCGGGCTGGCCGATCCGGCCGAGGACCGGCTGGAAGAGGTCGCGCGGGCCTTCCGCATCCGGCTGACGCCGCAGATGGTGGAGGCCTCGGACGACCCGGCCGTGGCGCGCCAGTTCGTGCCCACGCTCGACGAGCTCGAGATCCGGCCCGAGGAGCTGGCCGACCCCATCGGCGACGAGGCGCGCAGCCCGGTGCCGGGCCTGACCCATCGCTACCCCGACCGCGTGATCCTGCATGTCACGCGGACCTGCGATGTCTATTGCCGCTTCTGCTTCCGCCGCGAGGTGGTGGGCAGCGAGGGGATCCTGCCCGACGCCGACCTGTCCGCGGCGCTCGACTATGTCGATGCGACGCCCTCGGTGCGCGAGGTGATCCTGACCGGGGGCGATCCGCTCACCCTGTCGCCCAGGCGGCTGCGCGCGATCATCGGGCGGCTCGGGCAGATCGGGCACCTCGATCAGGTGCGGATCCACAGTCGCGTGCCCGTCGTGGCGCCCCACCGGATCGACGACGAGATGCTGCGCGCGCTGCTCGGGCCGGTGCCCGTCTGGATCGTGGTCCATGTGAACCATGCCGCAGAGCTGCGCCTCGACGCCCGCGCGGCGCTGGGGCGGCTGGCCGACCGGGGCTTTCCGCTTTTGTCGCAGTCGGTCCTGCTGCGCGGGGTGAACGATAGCGTAGACACGCTCGAGGCTCTGTTCCGGGCGCTGCTGCGGCTGAGGGTCAAGCCCTATTACCTGCACCATTGCGACCTCGCGAAGGGAGCGGGCCATTTCCGCACCACGATCGACGAGGGCCGCGCGCTGATGGCCGAGCTGCGGCGCCGGATCACCGGGATCGGCCTGCCGAGCTATGTGCTCGACCTGCCGGGCGGGTTCGGCAAGGTGCCCCTCACGCACGACCACCTGATCGCCGACGGCCCCGGCCGCTGGCAGGTGCGCGACCCGCAAGGCCGCCTGCATCCCTATGCCGATCCCGACTGACGGATGACCGGAGGGCGCGGGCGTGCTAGGCTCGGGCCCATCATCATCGGGGGAGGAGGCGCGCCATGGCGGACTGTCGCAAGCTGCGTCCGACGGGCCTCTACGACGGCCGTCAGGGCTTCACCTACAACGAAGGCGTCTCGGCGCAGTCCGTGGGGTCGCAGGGCATCTGCATGCATCTCCTGACCATCCCGCCCGGGGGGCGCGCCCGGGCGCACAAGCATGCGAGCCACGAGACGGCGATCTATGTGCTCGAGGGCGAGACGGTGATGTTCTGGGGCGAACGGCTCGAGCACCGGATGGAGGTGGGTGCGGGCGAGCTGCTCTATATTCCCGCCGACATGCCGCATCTGCCGATGAATCTCTCGGAACGGCCGGCGGTCGCGGTCATCTCGCGCACCGATCCGAACGAGCAGGAGAGCGTGACGCTCCTGCCCGAACTCGAGGCTCTGGTGCCCTGAGATCTCAGGCTTGCGGGGCGAGAGGCCCGCGGTCAGCCGCCCAGCCGGCGCAGGAGCGGGATCGAGGGCTGGCCGGTGACCGGCAGGCCGTTCGCCGCCTCGTAGGCCGAGATCGCGGCCTCGGTCTTGCTTCCCACCACGCCGTCGGTTCCGCCGGTGTCATAGCCCGCCGAGGTCAGGCGGCGCTGCAGCTCCTGCCGGTCGGCCTTGGTCATGCCGCGGGCGTCGGGCGGGAAACGGCCCCGGATCGGCGGCCCCCCGCGGAGCCGGTCCGACAGGTGCCCCACGCCGATGACGTAATTCTCGGCATTGTTGTAGCGGGTGATGACGGTGAAGTTGCGGAAGACCATGAAGGCGGGCCCGGCGAGCCCCATCGGGATCAGGATGGAGGCGGCCCCGTGATCGGGCACCGCGCGCCCGTCCATGTCGCGCACGCCCATCGCCGTCCAGGCCGCCGGGCTGCGCGTGGTGCCGCGGCCCGCGAGGCCGCTGTTGAAGCCCGCCGGAAGCTGCACCTCCACGCCCCAGGGCTGGCCGCGCCGCCAGCCCGAGCGCGACAGATAGGCCGCAGCCGAGGCCAGCGCGTCCGTCGGATCGTCCGACCAGATGTCGCGGCGGCCGTCGCCGTTGAAATCGACCGCATAGGCCAGATAGGAGGTCGGGATGAACTGGGTGTGCCCCATCGCGCCCGCCCAGCTACCCGTGAGGTGGGCGGGATCGGTGTCCCCCGACTGCAGGATCTTCAGCGCGGCGATCAGCTGGCTCTCGAAGAAGGCGCCGCGGCGGCCCTCGAAGGCGAGGGTGGAGAGGGCCGAGACGATCGGCACGTCGCCCCGCCGCTCGCCGTAGCGGCTCTCGACGCCCCAGACGGCGGTCACGACCTCGGCCTCGACCCCGTAGCGGGATTCGATCTGCGAGAGCACGCCCGCATGGCGCGCGAGGGCAGCGCGACCGAGCGAGACCCGCTCCTCGGAGGCGGCGATCGAGAGGTAATCCTCGGTCGTCCGGGTGAATTCGGTCTGGTTGCGGTCGCGCTCGATCACGTCGGGCAGGAAGCCCGCCGAGCGGAAGGCGCGGTCGAAGGTGCCGGGATCGATGCCCGCGCCGAGCGCCCGCGGCCGGAAGCCCGCCACCCAGGCGTCCCAGGCCGGGTTCGGCACGGCCCGCATCGCGGGCTCCGGTGCCGCGCCCGAGCCGATCCCGAAGCCGCCGCCGCAGCCGGCGAGCCCCGCAGCCAACAGTCCGAGCATTACCGCGCGCCGCGTCGCCTGCATTCCGTTTCCTCCGGGTTTTCGTGATCCTGCCTCGGACCGGAGCCTAGCGGAAACGGGCGCAGGCGCAATTGGCTCGGCGGTGCCTTGCCGAGCCGGAGGGCCAAGGGGCCCTGCGGCCTGTGCTGCCGCCGATCCTGTCTGGTTCCAAGGACGCGAGCGCCTGTCGCGGGACAGGAGCTTGCGACGACCGCGATGGCACAGGTTGCCCGTGGCGGGCCATCGGGCCAGAGCCCGCAGTCGCAGGGCTCTGCCGCCGGGCGCCCCCGGTGCCGGTTCGCGGGCGGCAAGGCCGCCGGAGCGGGGCGGCCGGCAGGAGGGCCGTCCGTCCGCCCGCGGCCCGGGGCTACTTCTTCTTCAGCGAATCGGGCTTGTGCGCCGCGCGGGCGCCGGTCTTGTCGCTTTCGACGATATACTGGGGATCGTCCGCCGAGGCCTTGACCGCATGTCCCTTGATCTTCGTGTCGCGCGTCTGCTTCTTCACCACATGGCCGTCCGTCCGGCCCTGGCTCGTGTTCCAGACCACGGCATCGCCCTTCTTGAGTTTATCGGCCATCCGTCCTCCTCGAGCGGCCCTGCGGCGACCCGCCGCGCATGTCGGGGGACCGCCCTTGCGGCCCATGCGCGCAACGCAAACGGCGACCCTGCGTTCCTGTTTTGCAGGAGCGTCGCAACGTCACCCTTGAGAATTCGCCTTGCAAAGGTTTTCAACACCGCATTTGATCCTGTCGAGGCGCCGCTCGTTCGCAAGAAGTCGGCACTTCCAACATGATGGAGGTTCACCCATGAAATTCGCGCATCTGCTGGCCGCGTCTTCGCTGGCCCTGATGGCTGCTGCCGGAGCCCACGCCAAGACGCTGGTCTATTGCTCGGAAGGTTCGCCCGAGGGGTTCGACCCCGCGCCCTACACCGCCGGGACCACCTTCGACGCCGCGTCGCAGGCGGTCTACAACCAGCTCGTCGAGTTCAAGCCGGGCACGACCGAGATCGCCCCGGCGCTGGCCGAGAGCTATGAGATCTCGGACGACGGGCTGGAATATACCTTCCACCTGCGGCCGGGCGTCAAGTTCCACACGACCGACTTCTTCACGCCCACGCGCGAGCTGAATGCGGACGACGTGATCTTCTCGTTCATGCGCCAGGGCGACGAATCCAGCCCGTGGCACCAGTATGTGGCCGGGATCACCTACGAATATTACAGCGGCATGGAAATGCCGACCGTGATCAAGGAGATCCAGAAGGTCGACGACCTGACGGTGAAGTTCGTGCTGACCCGTCCCGAGGCCCCCTTCCTCGCCAACCTCGCGATGGACTTCGCCTCGATCCTGTCGAAGGAATATGCCGACAAGCTCGAGGCCGAGAACCGCAAGGAAGACCTGAACAACGCGCCGGTGGGCACCGGACCGTTCAAGTTCGTGGCCTACCAGAAGGATGCGGTCATCCGCTATCAGGCCTTTGACGACTACTGGGCCGGGCGCGAGAAGATCGACGACCTGATCTTCGCCATCACCCCCGATCCGGCGGTGCGGATGCAGAAGCTGCAGGCCGGCGAATGCCACATCATGCCCTATCCGGCGCCCGCCGACATCGAGGCGCTGAAGGCCGATCCGAACCTGCAGGTGATGGAGCAGCCGGGGCTGAACGTGGCCTATCTCGCCTACAACACCACCGTGGCGCCCTTCGACAATCCGAACGTCCGCAAGGCGCTCAACATGGCGATGAACAAGGAGGCCATCCTCGAGGCGGTCTTCCAGGGCACGGGGCAGGTGGCCAAGAACCCGATCCCGCCGACCATGTGGAGCTACAACGACGCGGTCGAGGACACGGCCTTCGATCCCGAGGCCGCCAAGAAGCTGCTCGAGGAAGCCGGCGTGTCGGATCTCTCGATGGAAATCTGGGCGATGCCGGTGCAGCGTCCCTACATGCCGAACGCCCGGCGCACCGCCGAGCTGATGCAGGAAGACTTCGCCAAGATCGGCGTCAATGTCGAGATCGTCTCCTACGAATGGGGCGAGTATCTGAAGAAGTCGACCGACCCGTCGCGCAAGGGCGCGGTCATCCTCGGCTGGACGGGCGACAACGGCGACCCGGACAACTTCATGGGCGTGCTGCTGGGCTGCTCGGCCACCGGCGACGGCGGGGCGAACCGCGCGCAATGGTGCAACAAGGAGTTCGACGACCTGATCCAGAAGGCGAAGGTCACGGCCGATCAGGCGGAGCGCATCAAGCTCTATGAAGAGGCGCAGCTCGTCTTCAAGCGCGAGAACCCCTGGGCCACCATCGCCCATTCGACGGTCTTCATGCCGATGTCGAAGAAGGTCTCGGGCTATGTGATGAACCCGCTGGGCAAGCACGGCTTCTCGGGCGTCGATATCGAAGAGTGAAACGGCTAAAGTAACGGGCAGGCGCGCCGGAGCACCCCGGCGCGCCTCTCATCATTCAGGGCTCAGATGATCAGATTCCTCCTCGGCAAGCTTGCCTATCTGATACCGACCTTCCTCGGCATCACCATCGTGGCCTTCGGCTTCGTGCGGCTCCTGCCGGGCGATCCGGTGCTGCTCATGGCGGGCGAACGCGGCATCACGCCCGAGCGTCACGCCGAACTCTCGGCCCAGCTCGGCTTCGACCGTCCGATCTGGGTGCAGTATCTCGATTTCCTCGGAAACCTCTTCCAGGGCGACTTCGGCCTGTCGCTGACCACCAAGAAGCCGGTCCTGACCGAGTTCCTGACGCTGTTCCCGGCGACGGTCGAGCTCGGACTGGTGGCGGTCACGCTCGCCACGCTGATCGGCATTCCGCTGGGTGTCTTCGCCGCCATCAAGCGCGGCAGCTGGTTCGACCAGATCTCGATGGGCACGGCGCTCGTGGGCTATTCGATGCCGATCTTCTGGTGGGGGCTTCTGCTCATCATCTTCTTCTCGGGCATCCTGAAATGGACCCCGGTCTCGGGGCGAATCGACCTGCTCTATTTCTTCCCGAACGGCACGGGCTTCATGCTGTGGGATTCGCTCGTCTCGGGGCAGAAGGGCGCGTTCCTTTCCGCGGTGCGCCACCTGATCCTGCCCGCCATCGTGCTGGCCACGATCCCGATGGCGGTGATCGCGCGGCAGTCGCGCTCGGCCATGCTCGAGGTGCTGGGCGAGGATTACGTCCGCACCGCGCGCGCCAAGGGCATGAGCCCCTTCCGCGTGATCTCGGTCCATGCGCTCAGGAACGCGCTGATCCCGGTGGTGACGACCATCGGCCTGCAGGTCGGCGTGGTGATGGCGGGCGCCATTCTCACCGAGACCATCTTCTCCTGGCCGGGCATCGGCAAATGGATGATCGACTCCATCTCGCGCCGCGACTATCCGTCGGTGCAGGGCGGCCTTCTGCTCATGGCGGGCGTCGTGATGCTGGTCAACCTGATCGTCGATCTCCTCTACGGGGTCATCAACCCCCGCATCCGTCATTCGTGAGGGCTCCATGACCGACGTGACAAAGTCCGCTCCGCAGGGCTCGGAAACCAAGCGCCTGCTGCGCGAGTTCTGGTTCTACTTCTCCGAGAACCGCGGCGCCGTGATCGGCCTCTGCGTCTTCCTCGCGCTCGTGCTGATCGCGGCCTTCGCCCCGCTGCTCGCGCCGCACAGCCCCACGCTTCAGAACCGCGACGCGCTGCTCGTGCCGCCGTTCTGGGAGCAGGGCGGCAACCCGAGCTTCCTTCTCGGCACCGATGCGGTCGGCCGCGACATCCTCTCGCGGCTGATCTTCGGCGCGCGGCAGTCGCTCTTCATCGGCTGCGTGGTGGTCTCGATCGCGCTTACGGGCGGCATCATCCTCGGCCTCGTCGCGGGCTTCTTCGGCGGATGGGTGGATGCGGTCATCATGCGCGTGATGGATGTGATCCTGGCCTTCCCGTCGCTGCTCCTCGCGCTCGTGATGGTGGCGATCCTCGGCCCGGGGCTGACGAATGCCATGATCGCCATCGCCATCGTGCTGCAGCCCCACTTCGCGCGCCTCACGCGGGCGGCGGTGATGGCCGAGAAGAACCGCGAATATGTCATGGCCGCGCGCGTGGCCGGGGCAGGGCGCCTGCGGCTGATGTTCCGCACCATCCTTCCCAACTGCCTCGCGCCGCTGATCGTGCAGGGCACGCTCTCCTTCTCGAACGCGGTGCTCGACGCGGCGGCCCTCGGATTCCTCGGCATGGGCGCGCAGCCGCCCACCCCCGAATGGGGCACGATGCTCGCCGAAGCGCGCGAGTTCATCCTGCGCGCCTGGTGGGTGGTGACCTTCCCCGGTCTCGCGATCCTCATCACCGTGCTCGCGATCAACCTCGTGGGCGACGGGCTGCGCGACGCGCTCGACCCGAAACTGAAGCGGAGCTGAGCCGATGGCGCTACTCGAAATCCGCAACCTCTCCGTCAGCTTCGCCACCTCGACCGGCCGCTTCCATGCGGTGAGGGGCATCGACATGACCGTGAACAGCCGCGAGGTGCTGGCGGTCGTGGGCGAAAGCGGCTCGGGCAAGTCGGTGGCCATGCTGGCCACCATGGGCCTTTTGCCCGCCACCGCCACGGTCGAGGCCGACATGCTGCGCTTCGACGGCCGCGACATGCTCACCATGTCGGACGCCGACCGGCGCAAGCTCATCGGGCGCGACATCTCGATGATCTTCCAGGAGCCGATCGCCTCGCTGAACCCCTGCTTCACGGTGGGCTTCCAGCTCGAGGAAGTGCTGCGCGTCCATCTGGGCCTCGGCTCGCGCGAGCGGCGCGCCCGCGCGATCGAGCTTTTCGATGCGGTGGGCATCCCCGATCCCGAGGCGCGGCTGTCGTCCTATCCGCACCAGATGTCGGGCGGCCAGTGCCAGCGGGTGATGATCGCCATCGCCATCGCCTGCCAGCCGAAGCTCCTGATCGCCGACGAGCCCACGACGGCCCTCGACGTGACGATCCAGAAGCAGATCCTCGACCTCCTGATGAAGCTGCAGGAGGATACGGGCATGGGCCTCATCATGATCACCCACGACATGGGCGTGGTGGCCGAGACGGCCGACCGGGTGGTGGTCATGTACAAGGGCCGCAAGATGGAAGAGGCGGGCGTGCTCGAGATCTTCGAGGCGCCGAAGCATCCCTATACGCGGGCGCTCCTGTCGGCGCTGCCGGAGCTTGCCACCGGCGACCGGCTGCCCACCGTCTCGGATTTCATCGACACAGAAGCTCTGGCAGGAGGCGCGTGATGGCCCCGGTTCTCGAAGCCCGCAACATCGTGCGCGACTATGCAGGCTCGGGCGGCCTCTTCCGCCGGGCCAAGCCCGTGCGCGCGCTGAAGGGCATCTCCTTCACCGTCGAGCAGGGCCGCACGCTGGCCGTGGTGGGCGAAAGCGGCTGCGGCAAATCCACGCTGGCACGGATCATCACCCTGATCGATCCCGCGACCGAGGGCGAGCTTCTCATCGACGGCGAGCCCATCGACATCGCGACGCAGGGCCTGCCCGCGGGTCTGCGCCGCAAGGTGCAGATCGTGTTCCAGAACCCCTACGGCTCGCTCAACCCGCGCCAGAAGGTGGGCGACATGCTGATGGAGCCCCTGATCCTCAACACCGGGGACAGTGCGGCCCAGCGGCGCGAGAAGGCGATGGCGATGCTGGTGAAGG
This sequence comes from Cereibacter johrii, assembly GCF_001720585.1. Classification (GTDB taxonomy): domain Bacteria; phylum Pseudomonadota; class Alphaproteobacteria; order Rhodobacterales; family Rhodobacteraceae; genus Cereibacter_A; species Cereibacter_A johrii. The sequence goes on from NZ_MABH01000236.1 coordinate 30,205, forward strand.
TCGGGCTCATGCCCGAGCATTTCCACCGCTATCCGCACATGTTCTCGGGCGGGCAGCGCCAGCGCCTCGCCATCGCGCGGGCGCTGATGGTGAATCCGCGGCTTCTGGTGCTCGACGAGCCGGTCTCGGCGCTCGACCTGTCGGTGCAGGCGCAGGTGCTGAACCTGCTCGCGGACCTGCAGGAGGAGTTCGACCTCACCTATGTCTTCATCAGCCACGATCTCTCGGTGGTGCGCTACATCGCCGACGATGTGATGGTGATGTGGAAGGGCGAGGTGGTGGAATACGGCACCCGCGACGCGGTGTTCGGCGCGCCGCAGCATGACTATACCCGCACGCTGTTCGCGGCGACGCCCGTGACCGACGTGGCGGCGATCCGCGCCCGCGTCGAG
>NZ_MABH01000237.1 GCF_001720585.1 Cereibacter johrii
GGGCTCGAGCAGCGCGTGGCCGAGCTCGAGCAGTGCGTGGCCGAGCTTGAGGGGCAGGGCGAGGCGCTCGAGCGCCAGCGGAAGGACGCCACCGGGAAACTGGCCGCGGCCCGTCTCCAGATCGCCGAGATGGAGGCGCGCCATGCCGCGATCCTCTCCAGCACCTCCTGGAAGGTGACGCGGCCGATCCGGTCGGCGGTGGAGCGGCTGCACCGCGCGAAACAGCCCTCCTGAGGCCCCGCCCGCAGCGCTCGACCCGAGACGGGCCTCCGCTCCGGCCGCCGCGGGCGGGGCAGGCGGAGCCTGATCCTCCGGCCGAAGCGCACCGAGACGGAACGGCCCGCTGCCGCGCGACCGTGAGGCCGCAGTGCAGCTGCGGCGAAATCCTGCGCTCGCCCCCGAGAGCCGCTTGAAGATAGTGCTCAAGGGCAGTTGAGAATCCGCAGGACGGGATATACTGCTCGCACGCAGGCGGCCTCGAACGGCCGCGGGCCTTGTTAAGCCGAGGTGATGGACCGATGACGTCTCAGTTGGGGATCGGCAAGTCGCCGACCGGCATTCAGGGCTTCGACGAGCTGACACTCGGCGGACTGCCCACCGGACGCCCGAGCCTCGTCTGCGGGTCCGCGGGCTGCGGCAAGACCCTGTTCGCCTCCACCTTCCTCATCAACGGCGTGCGCGACCATGGCGAGCCCGGCGTCTTCGTGACCTTCGAGGAGCGCCCCGAGGACATCGTGAGCAACGTGGCCTCGCTCGGCTTCGAGCTCGACAAGCTGATCGAGGAAGAGAAGATCGCGATGGAACATATCGCGGTCGATCCCTCCGAAGTGGCCGAGATCGGCGACTACGACCTCGAGGGGCTGTTCCTGCGGCTGGAGCTGGCCATCGACACGGTGGGCGCCAAGCGCGTGGTGCTCGACACGATCGAAAGCCTGTTCTCGGCCTTCTCGAACCCCGCGATCCTGCGGGCCGAGATCCGGCGGCTGTTCGACTGGCTGAAGGAGCGCGGGCTCACCACCGTCATCACCGCCGAGCGGGGCGACGGCGCGCTGACGCGGCAGGGGCTCGAGGAATATGTCTCGGACTGCGTGATCCTGCTCGACCACCGGGTCGAGAACCAGATCTCGACCCGCCGCCTGCGCATCGTGAAATACCGCGGCACGGCGCACGGGACCAACGAATATCCGTTCCTGATCGACACCGACGGCTTCTCGGTGCTGCCCGTCAGTGCGCTGGGGCTGATGCATCAGGTGCACGAGGAGCGCATCGCCTCGGGCGTGCCCGATCTCGATGCGATGATGGCGGGCGGCGGCTTCTTCCGCGGCTCCTCGATCCTCGTCTCGGGCGTGGCCGGCGCGGGCAAATCCTCGCTTTCCGCCCATTTCGCCGCCGCCGCCTGCGCGCGGGGCGAGCGGGCCATGTATTTCTCCTTCGAGGAGGCGGCCGATCAGGCGGTGCGCAACATGCGCTCGCTGGGCCTCGACCTCGGGCGCTGGCGCGACGCGGACCTGCTGCGCTTCATGGCGACACGGCCCACCTTCTACAGCCTCGAGATGCATCTGGCGGTGATCCTGCGCGAGGTCATGCGCTTCGAGCCCTCGGTCGTGGTGCTCGACCCGATCTCGGCCTTCACCGAGAGCGGCGACCGGCTCGAGGTGCAGTCGATGCTGCTGCGGATCGTCGATTTCCTCAAGAACCGCGGCATCACCGGCATCTTCACCCATCTCGCCCACAGCCAGAACGAGGCCACGACCGATGCGGGCCTCTCCTCGCTGATGGATGGCTGGGTGCTGATGCTGAACCGCGAGGTGAATGGCGAATTCAACCGCGAGCTCTATCTGCTCAAGGCCCGCGGCATGGCCCATTCGAACCAGGTGCGCGAGTTCCGGATGAGCGACCGCGGCATCTCGCTCCTGCCGCCGCATCTGGGCGAGGGCGGGGCGCTCACCGGCACCGCCCGCAGGGCCGAGGAGGCGCGGCTGCGCCGGGCCGAGGTCGAGCGCAAGACCGAGCTCAGGCGGCTCCAGCAGCAGATCGAGCAGCGCCGCCGCCGGGCGCGCGCGCAGATCGAGGCGCTCGAGGCGGAGCTGCAGGCCGAGGAGATCGCGCTGCAGGCGCTGGTGGAGAGCGAGAGCGCGCACGAGCGACAACGGCTGGCCGATGCCGATGCCTTGGCCCGAAGCCGCGGAACCGGAGGTTTCGCGGACCTCTTGACGAACAAGGGAGAGTGAGCATGCGTCGCCTGGTCCTCTATGTCGCGGGTCAGACCCCCAAGTCTCTGGCCGCGATCAGCAACCTCCGCCGCATCTGCGAGGAAAGCCTGCCCGGCCAGTACGAGGTCGAGGTCATCGACCTGAAGCAGAACCCGCGGCTCGCCAAGGAACACAGCATCGTGGCGATCCCGACCCTCGTGCGCGAACTGCCGGTGCCGATCCGCAAGATCATCGGCGACCTGTCCGACAAGGAGCAGGTGCTGGTGAATCTCAAGCTCGACATGGAGTAGGGCCCGTGACCCCGGCCGAGATCGACGAGCTTCGACGCCGGCTCCACGAGGCCGAAGAGACGCTGAAGGCCATCCGTCAGGGCGATGTCGATGCGCTGGTGGTGGGCGCGTCCGACGACACCGACGTCTACATGATCGGCGGCGATCCCGACATCTGCCGCAGCTTCCTCGACATGATGGAGATCGGGGCGGCCGCGATCGACAATACCGGACGCGTCCTCTACGCGAATGCCGTGCTGGCCGATCTCCTCGGCCGGCCGCTGCCCGAGCTCGAGGGGATGCGGCTGGCCGAGCTGACCGGCGATCCGGCCCTCGAGCGCGAGATCCTCGCAGGCACGCTCCGGCGCCGCCGGATCCCGCTCGGCCCGGAGGGCGCAGAGCGGCAGGTGATGCTCTCCTGCGGGAAGCTGCGGCTCGGCACCGTGTCGGGCCATGCCGTCACCTTCACCGACTTCACCGAGCAGCTCGCGGCCGAACGGTCGCGCCAGAACGAGAAGGCGGCGCTCGCCATCATCGCCTGCGCGAACGAGCCCGTCTTCGTCTGCGACACCCTGGGCCGCATCACGCACCTGAGCGGCGCCGCGGCGGCGCTCGCGGGCAGCGAGGCCATCGGCCGCCCGCTGTCGGCGGTCATGGAGCTGAGCGTGGGCGACGGCACCGGGCTCCTCACGTTGGGCGAGATCGTGGCGCAGGCCATCGAGGGCCTGCCGGTGCAGGGGATCGAGGCGGTCGCGGCCGAGGGCACGCCCTTCTATCTCATCAGCGCGGCCCCGCTTCAGGTGCCGGGCGAGACCGTCAGCGGCTGCGTCATCACCATGGTGGACCTGTCGCAGCGCAAGGCGGCCGAGCGCCACCAGCAGCTTCTGCTGCGCGAGCTCGATCACCGGGTCAAGAACACGCTCGCGCTCGTCATGTCGATCAGCCGCCGCACGATGCACAGCGAGGACACGCTGGAGGGCTACCAGAAGGCCTTCACCGCCCGCATCCAGGCGCTGGCCGCGACGCACAACCTGCTCGCCGCCAAGTCCTGGAGCGACATCTCGATCCGCGACGTCCTCGTGCGCGAACTGGCACCCTACAACGAGGGCTTCTCGCAGCGCATCCTCGTCGAGGTGCCCGAGGTCGAGATCGAGCCGCGCTCGGCCATCGCGCTCGGCCTCGTGATCCACGAGCTCGCGACCAATGCCACGAAATACGGCTCGCTCTCCACGCCGGAGGGGCAGGTCAGGGTCTGCGGCATCCCGTGCTCGGATGATCTTGCAGGCGTCGTCTGCCTCGAATGGCTCGAGCGCGGCGGCCCGCCGGTGTCCGAGCCCACCCGGACGGGCTTCGGCCAGACCGTGATCCGCCACGCCTTCGCCTATGCCGAGGGCGGCGGCGCCGAGGTCAGCTTCGAGCCGGACGGATTGCGCTGCCGGGTCTCGGTTCCGACCGGCGTCTGAGCCGCCTCACCTCCCGCCCCGGCCGAAGAGACGGCCGAGCCAGCCCGGTCCCGGCCGGGCAGGGCTGCGGGCCAGCGCGCCGCGCCCCGCCTCCGTCAGCCGGTAGCGCCGCGCCGTGACGATGCGGAAAAGCCCCAGATCCGTCAGCCGCTCGGCCCTCCGCACGACCTCCTCCTCGGCCTCGGTGAGCGACAGAAGCTCCTCGGGCTGCCGCGCCGCGAGGGCGAGCAGGTCCAGAAGCGGAGGGGGAAGCGGATCGTCGGACATCTGGCCTGCGGGGCGGCGGGGACCGCCCCTCCCTCATTCGCGCCCTGTCAGCGCACCACGAGCACGGGCACCGGGCTGTGGGCCAGCACCTCGGCCGTCTGGCTGCCGAGCAGAAGCCGGCCCAGCCCGCGCCGCCCGTGCGAGGACATGCAGATCAGGCTGCACTCGCGGCTGCGGGCGGCCTCGACGATGGCCTCGGCCGGCAGCGAGCCCGGCACATGCAGCACCTCGGCCGAGACGCCCATCCGGTCGGCGGCCTCGCGGGCGGCCTTGAGGATGCCCTCGGCCCGCTCCTTCTGCCGCGCCTCATACTCGGTATCGAGCTCCACCGGAGCGACCCAGGCCTCGCCGGCCGAAGCGGCATAGAGCGGGAAGGCCTCGGTCACCGTGATGATCGTCACCTTCGCGCCGAGCGCCCGCGCGAGGGTGAGCCCATGATCGAGGCCCTTGCCGGCGGTTTCGGACCCGTCGGTGGCAATGAGAATATGATGGTACATGACCGCTCCTGTATCTGGATGAGAGGATCCGGCGTCGCGAGGGTCCGTCTCCCCCTTCGCACAGAGGAACCGCAATGTCCGGGAAAATCAAGGAGAAGCCGCGCAGCCCGCGGCCTTTGGCCCGCCGCGCGGGGGCCTCGCGCCGCAGGCCCGGGAAGAAATGCGGCTGCGGTCCGCTGCGCCGGCCGCGGCCCGCGACGCCTTGCGCGCAGACCGCACCGGCGCGCCGCTCGGGACGTGCGTCACAGGTCCAGCGTCACCCGCCCCTGGGGCCGTGCGCAGCAGGCGAGGATCGTGCCCGCCGCGATCTCCTCGTCCGAGATGCCGCCGTTGTGGACCATCGCCACCTCGCCCTCGATCTTCTGCACCTTGCAGGTGCCGCAGAGGCCGAAATTGCAGCCCGAGGGGATGTTCAGCCCCGCGCGCCGGGCCACCGCCAGCACCGTCTCGGTGCCGTCGCAGGCCACCCTCACCCCCGAGGCCGCGAAGCACAGTTCGGAGACGGCGGCGGGTTCGGGGATGTCGACCGGCAGTTCCTCGAGCGCCGGGGCCGCGAAACTCTCCTCGTGGTAGCGGTCCATGTCGTAGCCGAGCGAGACCAGCATCTCGCGCACCGCCTGCATGAAGGGCTCGGGCCCGCAGCAGAACACCTCGCGCTCGAGATAGTCGGGCGCCATCAGCCCCAGCATGATCTGCGAGAGCCGGCCGCGGTAGCCCGTCCAGACCGAGAAAGGATCCTCGTCCTTCACGGTGAAGCGCAGCTGCAGGCCGGGCACGCGGCGCGCGAACTGCTCGAGCCTGCGGCGGAAGATGATCTCGGCCGGGCTGCGGGCCGCGTGGACGAAGACGATGTCGGGCATCTCGCCCGAATCCCAGGCCCAGGTGGTCATCGACATCATGGGCGTGATGCCGGAGCCCGCCGAGATGAACAGGTATTTCGGGCTGCGGTGCCGCAGCGAGGTGAACTGCCCCGCCGGGCCGTAGGCCTTGATCCGCATCCCGGGCTTCAGCTTGTCGAGCATCCAGCGCCCGCCGATCGAGCCCGGCTGCGCCTTGACCGTGACCGAGATCGACAGCGGCCGCGAGGGCGAGGAGGAGATCGTGTAGGTCCGCTGCACCCGCCCGCCGGGCACCGGCAGGTCAAGCGTCAGGAACTGGCCCGGCTGATAGTCGAACCAGGCGCCCGAGGGCGCCCGGAAGGCGAAGGTGGCGCAGCTCTCGGTCTCGGGAATGACCATCGCGCATTCCAGCTCTTCGCTGTCGCTCCAGGGCTCGGCGGCCCAGTTCAGGCGCGGCCGGGCCATGGCTATTCCGCGGCCATGGCGGAGGGACCGGCGAGGCCCGCCGTCATGGTGCGCACATACCAGTCGACGAACTGGATCACGCCGCTCTCCTGCCGGACGGAATAGGGACCGGGCTCGTAGGCGGGCGAGGAGACGCCGATCTGGTTCTCCTCGACCACGCGGCGGTCCTCGTCGTTGGTGGCGGTCCAGACCTCGGTCAGCCGGGCGAGGTCGTAGTCGCGCCCCTCGACCGCGTCCCTGTGCACGAGCCATGTGGTCGTGACTTCCGTTTCGGTCGGGCTGACCGGCAGGATGCGGAAGTTCAGCACATGGTCCGAGAGGAAGTGGTTCCAGGTGTTCGGATAGTGGAAGAAGAGGAGCGAGCCTGCATTGTCGAAGGGAAGGCCGGGGATCCGCGGCGCGGCCGCCCGGCCGTCCATCGTGTAGCTCACCGCCTCGCCCACGAAGGGGATCCGCACCAGCCGCCATTGCTCGTCGCCGCCGATCAGGTAGCGCGAGGGCAGCCCCGCCGCCTCGCAACGCGCCACATGGGCGGCGCCCGCGGGCGAGGACAGGCTGTCGTCCGATCCCACGAGGTCGGGATCGTCGTTGAAGGTGCGACAGAGCGCGGGATGCGACCCCGCGCAATGATAGCACTCGCGGTTGTTCTCCATCACCAGCTTCCAGTTCGCCTTCTCGAGGATCGAGGAGCGGTGCGCGACCTTCAGCTCGTCCAGCCGGTGCGGCGCCGCATAGCGGTCGGCGGCGACCTTCACCTCCGAGAAATCGGGCGGATCCGCGGCGAGGCACAGGAAGACCATGCCCGCGGCGATCTCGCAGGCGACGGGCTTCAGCCCGTGGCGGGCGGGCTCGAACCCGGGGCCCATGTCGCGGGCCCACAGAAGCCGTCCGTCCGTCTCGTAGGTCCATTGGTGATAGGGGCAGACCAGCTTCGCGGCCTGGCCCGAGGGTTTGGAGCAGATGCGGCTGCCGCGGTGGCGGCAGGAATTGTGGAAGGCCCGCACCGCCCCGTCCGATCCGCGCACGATCACCAGCGGATAGCGCCCCAGCTGCAGCGTGACATAGCTGCCCGCGCGCGGCAGCTCGGCCGCCGAGGCCGCGAAGATCCAGCTGCGATACCAGATCGTCTCGAGATCGGCCTGATGGACCGAGGCGTCGGCATAGAAGGGCCGGGCGAGCGAGAAGCCCGACCGCTGGCTGTGAAGGAGGGGGAGCAGATCTGAGGGGTGGGCCATGGACGAAGGATCCTTGCGGGGCCGGAGGCGCGGCGGGGCTGGCCGGCGGATGGCTCGGGAGAACCGCCGGTGTCGCGCAGGATCCGGGCTGCGACACTCTTGCTCAACTGCAGAAATCCGTGCAGGTTGGATAACCACCGGTTATGGATCACAGGCAGATCGGGCCGCCTCATGCTTCCGCTTCGCCGCAGCATTCCCTCCCTCGGCGCGCTCGCCACCTTCGAGGCGGCGGCGCGGCTCGAGAGCTTCACGCTCGCCGCAAACGAGCTCGGGGTGACGCAGGCCGCGGTCAGCCGCCAGATCAAGCTGCTCGAGACCGACCTGAACACGCCGCTCTTCCTGCGCGCCCACCGCCGGGTGGTGCTGACGCCCGAGGGCGCGGCGCTGGCGGCCACCGTCACCGGGGCCTTCGGGCGCATGGCCGAGATGATCGAGACCATCCGCCAGCCGCTCGCGCCGGACACGGTGACGGTGCGCGCCTCGCTGGCCTTCAGCCATTTCTGGCTGCTGCCGCGGCTGGCCGATTTCCGGGCCCTGCACCCCGAGGTGAAGCTGAAGCTGGTGGCCGAGGATGCGACGGGAGACCTGCGCCGGGAGAGGGTGGATCTTGCCATCCGCTACAGCCGTCCGCCCTTCGAGGACGGGCGATCGGTGGCCGATCACCGCGACGAGGTGTTCCCGGTCTGCAGTCCCGCGCTGCTCGAGCGGTTGGGCCTCGAGGCCGCGACCGCCGACCCCCGCAGCCTGCCCCTGATCGCCTCGGACAGCGTGAACCCGGCCTGGCTCACCTGGAAGTCCTGGGCGCGCAGCCTCGGGCTCGATCCGGCGCTGGCGCGGGCCTCGGATGCGAGCCGGCTGCGGTTCAACCACCACACCGACTCGATCCAGGCCGCGATCAACGGCGAGGGGGTGGCGCTCGGCTGGGCGCTGCTCCTCTCGCGGCTGCTGGCCGAGGGGCGGCTCGTGCGGGTGGGCCAGACCTCGCTCGTGCCCGAGGACCGCTACCATGTGCTCGTGCCCTTCGGCCGCGAACCCTCGCCAGCCTGCCGGGCGCTGCTCGACTGGATCAAAGGTTGCCTTGAGAGCGATGCATAAGCGTGCATCATGTGTAGGAATGCGACGCCCTCTGGTGCAGAGGCGACGTGGAGGGGGAGGATGACCATGCGGATCGGGATCATCGGCGGCACCGGATGGCTGGGCGCCGCGCTCGTGCGGGGGCTTCTCGAGCGGCCGCTCGCAGCCCCTGCGGAGATCGTCGTCCTGAACCGCAGCGGCCCGCGGCCCGATGCCTTTCCGCGGCCGGTGATCTGGGCCCGCGACGCAGACGACCTCGTGGCCCGGAGCGAGGTGGTCGTGGTCTCCGTGCGGCCAGAGGACTGGCCCGCCCTCCGCCTGCGGGCCGAAGGGCGGCTCCTCCTCTCCTTCATGGCGGGCGTGCCGCTCGATCTGCTCGGCAGAAGCGGCGCGCGCTGCGTCCGGGCCATGCCCAATGCGGCGGCCGAGATCGGCGCCTCCTATACGCCCTGGGTCGCGGATCAGGCGGTGACCGAGGCCGACCGGCGCACCGTGACCACGATCCTGTCGGCGATCGGCTCGTCGGACCCGGTCGAGACCGAGGCGCAGATCGACCTGATGACGGCGGTCTCCGGTTCGGGCCCGGCCTATCCGGCGCTGATGGCGGCGGCGATCCTCGAGTTCCTGCGCGCCGAGGGCGTGCCCGAGACGGTCGCCCGCCGCTCGGCCGAGGCCGTCGTCTGCGGCGCGGCCCCCCTTCTTGCGGGCCGGATCGAGACGGCGCCCGACCTCGTGGGCACCTTCCGCTCCTATGCCGGCACCACCGCCGCGGGCCTTGCGGCCGCCGAGCGCGCGGG
>NZ_MABH01000238.1 GCF_001720585.1 Cereibacter johrii
CCCCGGCGCCCCGCCGCCCCCGCAGAACCCGACCCAGCTCCCGCCGGCCCGCGCCTGGGTCGCCCGGAGCCGCACCGGCGCCTCGGGCGCGTAATGCGAGGCGAGCTGGCCCGGCGCCGAGGGGCGGTCGGCGCTGCCGCCTGCGACGAGCGGCCGGCCGAGGCACTCTTCCAGCGCCTCGGCGGGAAGACCTCCGGGCCGCAGGAGAAGCGGCGGCTCGCCCGGCGCGAGGATCGTCGATTCCACGCCCACGCCGCAGGTGCCGCCGTCGAGCACCGCCTCGATCCGCCCCGAGAGGCCGTCCAGCACATGGTCGGGCCGCGTCGGGCTCACCCTGCCCGAGGGATTGGCCGAAGGGGCGGCGAGCGGGCCTCCGAAGGCGCGGAGGAGCTGCTGGGCCAGCGGATGGGCCGGCACCCGGATCGCCACGGTGGGAAGGCCCGCCGAGACGAGGGGCGAGACCGGCGTGTCGCCGAGCGGCAGGACGAGGGTGAGGGGGCCGGGCCAGAAGGCCTCAGCAAGCCGCAGCGCCTCGTCATCGAACCGGGCATAGCGGCGCGCGGCCGCCAGATCCGGCAGATGGACGATCAGCGGGTTGAACTGCGGCCGACCCTTGGCCTCGAAGATCCGCGCCACGGCGCGGTCGTCGCGCGCATCGCCGGCGAGGCCATAGACCGTCTCGGTGGGCAGCGCCACGAGGCCGCCCGCGGCGAGCAGGCGGGCCGCTTCGGCGATCCCTTCGGCGGTGGGCGGCAGGAGGCGGGTGTCGGTCATCGCGTGACGCAGCGTTCGAGCTTGAGGATGGGGGCATGTGCGGTAGGCTTCGCGCTGACTTAGACGCGTCCGCCGCCTTTGCCAAGGCAGCCCCTCCCGGAGGACCTCATGCCCTATCGTGCGCCGCTGGCCGACTTCCGCTTCCTGCTGGGCCATGTGGTGGGCCTCGATCAGGTGGCCGCGACGGAGCGGTTCGCCGAAGCCACGCCCGAGACGGTCGAGGCGATCCTCGCCGAGGCGGGCAAGCTCTGCGAGGAGGTGCTGGCGCCGCTGCAGCGGCCGGGCGATCTGCATCCGGCCCGGCTCGAGAATGGCGTCGTGCGCACGTCGCCCGGCTATGCCGACGGCTACCGCGCCATTGCGGACGGCGGCTGGGTGGGGATCGCCGCCAGCCCCGAGCATGGCGGCATGGGCCTGCCCATGGCGGTGACGACCGCCGTGAACGAGATGATGTCCTCGGCCTGCCTCTCGCTCCAGCTCAATCCGCTCTTGACGCAGGGACAGATCGAGGCGCTCGAGCATCACGCCTCGGATGCGCTGAAGGCGCTCTATCTGCCGAAGCTCATTTCGGGCGAGTGGAGCGGCACGATGAACCTGACCGAGCCGCAGGCAGGGTCGGACGTGGGCGCGGTGCGCACGCGGGCCGAGCCGCTGGAGGACGGCACCTATGCGATCACCGGGCAGAAGATCTACATCACCTGGGCCGACACGGACTTCAACGCGAACGTCTGCCACCTCGTGCTGGCGCGCTTGCCGGACGGGCCGCAGGGCACGCGCGGGATCAGCCTCTTCCTCGTGCCGAAGTTCCTGCCCGATGCCGAGGGCCGACCGGGGCCGCGCAATGCGGTGACGGTGGTGAGCCTCGAGGAGAAGCTGGGCCTGCATGGCTCTCCCACCGCCGTCATGGATTACGACGGGGCGAAGGGCTGGCTGGTGGGGGCGCCGCACAAGGGGATGGCCGCGATGTTCACCATGATGAACAACGCCCGCCTCGGCGTCGGCGTGCAGGGCGTGGGCGTGGCCGAGGCTGCGACCCAGGCGGCCGTGGCCTATGCGATCGAGCGCCGGCAGGGCGGGCCAGGCGGCATCATCGAACATGCGGACGTGCGCCGGATGCTTGCCGTGATGAAGGCCGAGACCTTCTCGGCCCGCGCCATCGCGCTGGCCTGTGCCGTGGCCCTCGACATGGGCCGCGCGACGGGCCAGCCCGAATGGCAGGCGCGGGCGGCGCTTCTCACGCCGATTGCCAAGGCCTACGGCACCGACGTGGGGATCGAGGTCGCCTCGATGGGGGTGCAGGTCCATGGCGGCACGGGCTTCATCGAGGGCACCGGCGCCGCGCAGTTCCTGCGCGACGTGCGGGTGACGGCGATCTACGAGGGGACGAACGGCATCCAGGCGATGGACCTCGTGGGCCGCAAGATGATGGACGGGGGCGAGGCGGCCTTCCGCCTGCTGCAGGAGATCGAGGACGCGGCCGAGACCGCACGCCACCGGCTGCCCGATCTGGCCAACGATGTCTGGGCCGCCTCGGAGGCGCTGCGCGAGGCGACCGAGACGCTGGTGGGTCAGGAGATGCAGGACCGGTTCGCGGGCGCGGTGCCCTATCTGCGCGCCTTCGCCCGCGTGCTCGGCGCGCATTTCCACCTGACGGCCGCCGTGACCGATCCTGCGCGCGAGCCCCTCGCGCGGGTCGCGATCCGCCGGCTGCTGCCGGAACATGCGGCGCTGCTCGCACAGGTGCGCGAGGGCGCGGCGGGGCTCTATGCGCTCTCACCCGAGGATCTGGCCGCGTGACGGCGCAGATCCGCACACCGTTCGAGATCCCGCCCGAGGAAGGGTCGGCCATTCCGCTCGCCCCGGGCGTGCTCTGGCTGCGCCTGCCGCTGCCGATGCAGCTCGACCATGTGAATGTCTACGCTTTGGACGACGGCGACGGCTGGACGCTCGTCGACACGGGCTTCGACAGCCGCCGCGGTCGCGCGATCTGGGAGCGGCTGCTGGCGGGGCCGCTCGGCGGGCGGCCCGTCCGTCGGGTGATCGTGACCCATTACCACCCCGACCATGTGGGCCTCGCCGGCTGGTTCCAGTCGATGGGGGCCGAGCTCGTGACCACCCGCACCTCGTGGCTCTATGCCCGGATGCTGGTGCTCGACGTGCAGGAGGTGCCCGCGCCCGAGACGCTGGCCTTCTGGCGCGGGGCCGGGATGCCGCCCGCCATGCTGGCCGAGCGCGCGGCCGAGCGGCCCTTCAACTTTTCCGACATGGTGGCGCCCCTGCCGCTGGGCTTCACCCGGATCGTCGAGGGCTCCGAGCTGGTCGCGGGCGGGCGCCGCTGGCGGGTGCGGATCGGCCACGGCCATGCGCCGGAACATGCCACGCTCTGGAGCCTCGACGACGATCTGGTGCTCGGGGGCGATCAGCTTCTGCCCGGGATCTCGGCCAATATCGGGGTCTATGCCTCCGAGCCCGAGGCCGATCCGCTGGCCGACTGGCTCGACTCCTGCCGGGCGTTTCAGGCCCATGCCCTGCCGCGGCACCTGATCCTGCCGGGCCACAAGCTGCCCTTCACGGGGCTGCCCCTCCGCCTGCGCCAGATGATCGAGAACCACGAGGGCGCGCTCGAGCGGCTGCGGACCCATCTCGCGGAACCGCGGACGGCGGTGGACTGTTTTCTTCCGCTCTTCGGGCGCGAGCTGACGGGGCCGGCCTATGGCATGGCGCTGGTCGAGGCGGTGGCGCATCTGAACCACCTCTGGCACCGGGGCGAGGTCTCTCGGACGGCCGACGCGCGGGGCGCATGGGTCTGGCAGCTGCTGCGGGGCTGAGGCGCGCCCGTCTGCGGCCGAAGCTGCAAGGACGTGACAGAAGGGAGGAAATCGGATAGATGGCAGAGAATAACAAGGGGACCGGACCGATGGCAGATCACTCGCATCCCGCTCACGGGCATGTGGCAGGCTCGATGGACATCACCGAGCAGGAGAAGACCTTCGCGGGGTTCGTCCGCATGGTGACCTGGGGCTGCGTCGTCATCGTCGCGGCCCTGATCTTCCTCGCGCTGGCCAACGCCTGATCTTCCTCGCGGACGCCGCAAGCCCGGACCTCTCATGCGCCATCTTCTCTACTGCGCCGCCTTCGTGGCGCTGGCCGCCTGCGGCGGTGCCGAGCCCGTCTGGGCGCCCGACGATCAGGTGGCGCGTGCCCGCTATGTCTCGACCGAGCCTGCCTCGATCACGCTCTTCACGGTCACGCGGGTGAAGGACGGCAGCGGCGCCCATTCGGGCCTGCTCATCAACGGCAGTCAGGTGGTCATGTTCGACCCGGCGGGCTCGTGGCACCATCCGGCCCTGCCCGAGCGCAACGACGTCCATTTCGGCGTCACGCCGAAGGTGGTGGCCTACTACATCGACTATCACGCGCGCGAGACCTTCGACGTGCATGAACAGACGCTGCGCGTGCCGCCCGAGGTGGCCGAGACCGTGCTTCAGCGCGCGCTGGCCTATGGCGCGGTGCCCAAGGCCAATTGCGCGCGCGCGATCTCGACCATCCTGCACGGCACGCCCGGCCTCGAGCAGGTCGATGTGACCTGGTTCCCGAACCGCCTGCGCGAGGAGTTCGGCCAGTTGCCGGGCGCGACCGGCCGCACGATCCATGACGACGATGCCGACGACAACCACGGCGTGCTCATCGTCCAGCACGGCGACCCGCGCCTCAACTGAGCCGCGGGCCCCGGATCGCCGGGATCAGAGGCTGAGGAGCCAGGGCGTGAGGTAGAGCACCGCCGCCCCGCCGAAGATCGCGGCGAAGACGTTGCGGGTGAGAAGGCCCAGAGCCACCGTGGCCACGGCCGCGGCGAGCCGCGCGGGGTCGGTCTCGCCTCCCGTTGCCGGCGGCCAGAGCACCAGCGGCGCCACCAGCCCCGGCAGCACGGCAACCGGCGTGTAGCGCAGAAGCCTCAGCGCCCACAGCGGCAGCGAGCGGCTACCGATCAGCCCGAGGAACGAGAAGCGCAGCAGGAACGTGCCGAGCCCCAGCACGATCATGACGGTCCAGACCTGAACGGAATCCTCGATCATGCTGCGCGCCTCCGCTCGGTCCAGGCCTCGACCTGCGCCCCCGTCACCATTGCGGCCACCGCCGCCACCAGAAGCCCGCTGTTGTAGGGCATGAAGGCCAGCACCAGCGACAGCGCGACCGACACGCCCGCCGCCGCGATATGGGCCGGCGTGCGCAGCAGCGGCGCGATCATCGCGAGGAAGGTGATGGGCACCGCGAAATCGAGCGCGAACTCCGGCGGGATCTTCGTGCCGAGCCGGGCGCCGACATAGGTCGAGCCATACCAGAGCGGGCAGACCGGCAGCACGGTCCCGAAGAAGAAGGCGATTTTCTCGCCGAGGCTCTGCTCGGGGGCGCGGTCGAACTCGACCATCGAGGCGGTGTAGGTCTGGTCCACGAGGCAATAGGCGATCAGCGCCCGCAGGCCGGCCGGCGCACGCCCCAGATGCGGCGTGAGCGAGGCGGAATACATCGCCATCCGCAGGTTCACCGCGAGCGAGGTGGCGAGGATGATGAGCGTCGGGGCGTGGTCGGCCATCATCTGCACCGCCGCGAACTGCGCTGCCCCGGCAATCACGATGATCGAGAAGCCCATCACCTCGACGATGTCGAGCCCCGCCTCGGTGCCCACGACACCGAAGAGAAGCCCGAAGGGCGCGATGACGAGCGAGAAGGGTGTGGCGGCCCAGAGACCGCGCAGGAAGGCCGAGCGTCGGGTGGACATGGCAGAACCTTGTGGTTGTCGGACGCAACTCTTGCGCTTAGGGCTTCTGGTCGGACGATGCAATCGGAGGCGGCCATGCGACTTTTCGGTCTGATCCTCGCCGGGGGCGAGGGCCGCCGGATGGGCGGAGCGGACAAGGCGTCCCTCATGCTGGGGGGCAGGCCCCTCGTGCAGTGGGTGGCCGAGCGGCTCGGGCCGCAGGTCGAGGAGCTGGCGATCAGCGCGAACGGCGATCCGGCGCGCCTTGCGGGGCTGGGCCTGCCGGTCCTCGCGACGGTCATCCCGGGGACGATCCCCGCGGTCGTGGCGGTGGTTGCCGGGCTGAGACTGGTTGCCGCCCTGCCCCTGGTGGCCGGAGCCACCCTGGTTCTGCTGGTGCTCGGACCGGCGGTTCTCCTGCTCGGCCGCGAGCTCGCGCTGCGCCTCGCCGAGAAGGCGGGTGTAATGTTCGGCATGCTGCAGGAAATTCTCGGCCGCGACGCGGTCGTTCGACAGCTGGGCATCGCGCGCGAGAAACAGGTATTTCTCGATGATCTGAGCCGGCGTGCCCCGCACCTTGCCCTCGGGACCGGAGCTGTCGAACACGCGGTTGACGATATTGCCGAGGCTACGCGGGCGGTTCGATTTCGAACGCGAGCGGGACTTGGAGGATCTCATCTTGTCCTTGTATCCAGATGAACTGGCCCTGCCGGTATGCTGCGGCCTTGCGGTGACCGCTCCCGGTGGCTCGAATCCGATCCGGGGCATAACGTGCATTTCAGGCTTGGCCGCGCGGAGAACGATCACGGGTAACGCGGACCATCCCCTCGGCGCAGTTCCGAGTAACCATGCCGCCGGGTGGCTGGCAAGGGAAAAATGGGAAGACTCTGCGGTTTCGGCAAGAGCGCGACGAATTGACCGGGGGTCCCGGCGCCTCAGACAGCGGGAAGGCGCGCAGAGACCAGCCGGTCGCGGCCATCGAGATCGGGCAGCACGGAGACGGAGGCGAGGCCCGCAGCCTCGACCAGACCGGCCACGGCCCGCCCCTGCGCGGCGCCGATCTCCAGCAGGAGCCGCCCGCCGGGCCGGAGATGGTCCGGGGCGCCGCGGGCGATCGCGCGGTAGGCGTCGAGCCCGTCGCCGCCGGGGCTGAGCGCCAGATGCGGCTCCCAGAGCCGCACCTCGGGGGCGAGGGCGGCCATCTCGCAGGCGGCGATATAGGGCGGGTTCGACAGGATCAGGTCCACGCGCTCGGGCACGGCGGCGAACCAGTCCGACAGGCGCAGCTCGAGCCGCGGGTCCACGCCCAGGGCTGCCGCATTCTCGCCGGCCACGGCGAGGGCCGCGGGCGAGAGGTCGGTCGCGATCCCGCGCGCGGCCGGTCGTTCGGCGAGGAGCGTCAGCGCGATGCAGCCGGTGCCCGTGCCGAGATCGAGGAGCGTGGCGAAGGGCTCGGCCAGCGCCGCCTCGATCAGGCCTTCGGTCTCGGGGCGGGGATCGAGCGTGTCGCGCGTCACCCGGAAGCGGCGGCCCCAGAAGAGCCGCTCGCCCACGATCTGGCCCACCGGCTGGCGGGCGGCACGGGCCGCGAGCGCTTCCTCGAACCGGGCGGCGGCCTCGGGCGGGAGCGGATCGGGCAGATGCAGCGTCAGCCGGTCGGGTTCGATGGCCATCGCATGGGCCAGAAGGCGGCGCGCGTCGCGGGCGGCCTCCTCGATGCCGGCCGCCGCGAGGCGGGGGACGGCCGCACGGAGCGCGTCGGCCGCCCTCATGCCTCCATCTCGGCCAGACGGGCGGCCTGATCGTGGGCGGTGAGCGCCGAGATCACCTCCGCAAGCTCGCCCGCCATAATCTGCGGCAGGGCATAGAGCGTGAGGTTGATCCGGTGGTCGGTCATGCGCCCTTGCGGGAAATTGTAGGTGCGGATCCGTTCGGAGCGGTCGCCCGAGCCCACCTGCGCCTTGCGGTCGGCCGAGCGCGCCTCGGCCAGACGCTGGCGTTCGAGATCGTAGAGCCGGGCGCGCAGCACCTGCATGGCGATCTCGCGGTTGCGGTGCTGGGATTTCTCGGAGGAGGTGACGATGATGCCGGTGGGCAGGTGGGTGATGCGGACGGCGGAGTCGGTGGTGTTCACATGCTGCCCGCCGGCCCCGGACGAGCGCATCGTGTCGATGCGGATGTCGCTGGCGGGGATCTCGAGATCGACCTCCTCGGCCTCGGGCAGCACGGCCACGGTGGCGGCGGAGGTATGGATGCGGCCCTGCGCCTCGGTCTCGGGGACGCGCTGCACGCGATGGACGCCGGATTCGTACTTGAGACGCGCGAAGGCGCCCTCGCCCTCGACGCGCGCGGTCGCCTCGCGGATGCCGCCGAGCTCGGACGGGGCGAGATCGAGGAGTTCGAACCGCCAGCCCTGCCCTTCGGCATAGCGCTGATACATGCGCAGGAGATCGCCCGCGAAGAGGGCGGCTTCCTCGCCGCCGGTGCCGGGGCGGATCTCGAGGATGGCGGGACGCGCGTCGGCTGCGTCCTTCGGCAGGAGAGCGAGGCGCAGCGCCTGCTCCATCCCGGGGATGCGGGCCCGGAGCGCCGGGATCTCGTCCTCGGCCAGCGCCCGCATCTCGGGATCGGCGAGCATGGCCTCGGCCTCGGCCAGATCCTCGAGCGCGGTGCGGTAGGCGGAGATCTCGGCCACCACCGGCTTCAGCTCGGCATATTCGCGCGAAAGCGCCGCGATTTCGGCGGGGGCGGCCCCTGCGGAGAGGCGCGCCTCGAGGAACTCGAAGCGGCGGACGATCTGGAGGAGGCGGTCCATCGGCACCATGGGGGCGGTTTGACCTGCGGATCGGATGGGGTCAAGGGGAATGGCTTCGGCCCCGTGGCCGGCGGGGGAGCGGGGGGCTGTCTGGGCCTCGGCCAGATCCTCGAGCGCGGTGCGGTAGGCGGAGATCTCGGCCACCACCGGCTTCAGCTCGGCATATTCGCGCGAAAGCGCCGCGATTTCGGCGGGGGCGGCCCCTGCGGAGAGGCGCGCCTCGAGGAACTCGAAGCGGCGGACGATCTGGAGGAGGCGGTCCATCGGCACCATGGGGGCGGTTTGACCTGCGGATCGGATGGGGTCAAGGGGAATGGCTTCGGCCCCGTGGCCGGCGGGGGAGCGGGGGGCTGTCTGCCC
>NZ_MABH01000239.1 GCF_001720585.1 Cereibacter johrii
CGCCGTGGCAGCCGCGGTCCGGCTGCTGCTCGGCGCGCCCTCGGCGCGTTGGGTCAGAAGATCCTGCGGCAGCGCCAGATGCACCGGCCCCGGCCGCCCCGCCTGTGCCAGCGTCAGCGCCGCCCGGAGTTCGTGCGCAAGCGTCGGCACCGAGCCCACGCGCGCGGAATGTTTGGTGAAGGGCGCGGTCGCGGCCACCTGATCGAGGGTCTGGAACGCCCCCATCCCGTCCTGCGCCCGGGGCGAGTCCCCGCTGAGGAGCAGAAGCGGCGTCTCGGACTGGCGCGCGCTCATCAGCGGGCCCACCGCATTGGCGGCCCCCGGGCCCGCGGTGACCAGCGCCACGCCCACCTCGCCGGTGAGCTGCGCCCAGCCCTCGGCCATGAAGACCGCCGCCGCCTCGTGGCGCACATGGACGATCTCGATCCCCGAGCCCAGGCAGGCGTCGTAGAGCGGCATGATCTGGTTGCCCGACAGGCTGAAGATCCGGGTCACCCCGCAATCGACCAGCGTGGAGACGAGAAGATCCGCTCCGCGAAGCAGGAAGGGGCGACGGTCGTTCATCGGGATCATGCCTCCGGCTGGTGCACGGCCACCGCCGCGCTCTGGTCTCGAACGAAGGGGGCAGAGCGGTTCGGCGAGGCTCTACCTGTTCCCATTGACAGGCTAATCGAAAGCTAATCTAATAAAAACAAATAAATGCTGACATGTGATGTAAGAAAAACTGACAGAAGAGAGGGGCGGATGTCGATCCGTATGCTCCGCACGCTGATCGCGGTCAGCGAGCACGGGACCTTCAGCGCGGCGGCGGACTCGGTGTTCCTGACCCATGCCGCCGTGAGCCAGCAGATGCAGAAGCTGGAGGAGGATTTCGGCATCCGCCTCTTCGACCGCTCGCGGCGCAGCCCCGAACTGACGCCCTTGGGGCAGGCCTTCGTCAGCCGCGCGCGCGACGTGGTGGCGGCCTATGACGGGCTCGCGCTTGCGGTGACGGGAGAGGGCAGCGTCGAGGGCACGATCCGGCTCGGCGCCGTGCCCACCACGCTGATCGGGCTCATCCCGGTCGCGGTGACGCTGCTCAAGCGCGATTTTCCGGCCCTCAGCGTGACCATCGTGCCGGGGCTGACGACGAACCTCCTCCAGCAGGTCGAGCGCGGCTCGCTCGATGCGGCGGTGCTCACGCGGCCCCATGTGGTGCCGCGGCGGATGGTCTGGAACCATGTGGCCGACGAGCCGCTTGAGCTTCTGGCCTCGCACGACACGGCGAGCGACGACCCGCTGGAGCTGCTGGCCACCCAGCCCTTCATCCGCTTCTCGCGGCAGGCGGTGGTGGGCGGGCTGATCGAGGCCTGGCTCCAGCAGCGCCGGATCGAGGTGCGCGAGAGCATGGAACTCGAGAGCCTCGAGACGATCTCGAGCATGGTGCTGGCGAACCTCGGCGTCTCCATCGCGCCGCGTCCCTGCGTGGATCACATCAACCCTCTGCCGCTCAAGCACATCCCGCTCGATGCGGGCGGGCTTCGGCGCCAGCTCGGCCTCAGCAGCCGGGCCGACAATGCGCGCCCGCGCGTCCTGCGCATCCTGCACGAGAAGCTGGTGCAGGCGGTGGGCATCGGCGTGCTCGACCCTTCTTCCCTCTGACGGAGCTTCCTCGTGACCCTCGACTTCCTCCTTCTCTTCGGGCTCGGCGCGGCGGCGGGCGGGTTCGTCAACGGGCTCGCGGGCTTCGGCACGGCGCTCTTCGCGCTGGCCTTCTGGCTCGAGATCCTGCCGCCCGCGCAGGCCGTGGCGATCTCGGCGGTCATGTCGGTGACGAGCGGGCTGCCCGGCCTCTGGGCCGTGCGCGAGGCGATCTCTCGGCAGCCACGGCGCATCCTGCGCTTCGTGCTTCCCGCGCTGGTGGCGGTTCCGCTCGGGGTGCTCTCGCTCCAGTATGTCGAGGCGGGATGGCTGAAGCTGGTTATCGGTGGCTTCATGGGGCTTTACGGGCTTTTCTTCGCCTTCCGCCGCACCTTGCCCGCGCTCGATCTGCGGATGCCCGTGGCGGATATGGCGGTGGGCTTCTCCGGTGGTTTCCTCGGGGGGGCGGCCTCTCTGTCGGGGGCGCTGCCCACCATGTGGTGCACGCTGCACGCCTGGACGCGGCAGGAGCAGCGCGGGGTGATGCAGCCCTTCAACGTCATCATTCTCGGTGCGACGGTGGTGCTGCTTGCGTTCCAGGGCGCCTACACCGCCGAGACGCTCCTCCTGATCGCGGGCGCCCTGCCGGTGACGATGCTGGCGGCGCAGGTGGGCGTGCGGCTCTTCGCGCGGCTCACCGACACGCAGTTCAAGCGCCTGCTGATCCTGCTCCTCTTCGTCTCGGGCGCGAGCATCCTCGTGCAGGAACTGGGCAAGGTGCTGATGGCGCTCTGACCCCGGGTGGCGGGGAGCGGCCGGCTGCCCCGGCCATCCTCGTGCCCCCGGTCGGTCGCGCAGGAGCCGGCCCGGACTGCGCGCAGCGCCTCGACCCTGAAGGGCCGCCGCCCTCGTGCCCTTCAGCCCGCCAGCACCTTGCGGAAGCGCGCGAGGACGATGGCCAGCGCCACGACCGACATCGCGGCCATCGCCGCCATCTCCCAGACGACGAGCGAGAGGCCCGCGCCGCGGTAGAGGACCGACTGGGCGAAGGCCACGAAATGCGGCGAGGGGCTGACGAGCCGCATGACCACCTGCAACCAGCCCGGCATTGACTCGAGCGGCGTGATCCCGCCCGAGAGCATGAACATCACGATGATGACGGGCAGCACCAGCAGGCCGAACTGGCCCATGTTCTGCGTGAACGAGGCCAGCATCAGCCCGAGGCTCGCCACCGCCACCACATAGAGCGCGGCGCCCCCGGCATAGAGTGCGAGCGAGCCCTCGATCGGCACCCCCATCGCCCCCTCGATCACGAAGGCGAGGCTCAGGACCGAGGCCACGAGGATCACCGCGCCCGTGGCCAGCACCTTCGAGAAGACGATCTCGTGCGGGCGCACCGGCATCACCAGCACATGCTCGATGGTGCCGTGCTCGCGCTCGCGGATCATCGAGGAGCCCGAAAGGATCAGCGTGAGGATCGTCACCGAATTCATCAGCTGCATGACGGCGGTGAACCAGCTGCCGGTCAGGTTCTCGTTGAAGCGGTTGCGCACCTCCACGGCGACGAGCGCAGCGGCGGGCGCGCCGGGCGCCAGATAGCCCTGGATCTCGTCCAGCAGCAGCTGGCGCAGGAAGCTCGCGCCGTTGCCCGCCTGCGCGACGGCGGTGGCGTCGATCAGGATCAGGAGCGTGGCCGGATCGCCGCGGCGCAGGCTCCGCTCGAAGCCGGGCGGGATCGAGACGACCAGCACCTGCCGCCCGGCATTCTGCGCGGCCTCGGCTTCGGCGGCGGTCAGACGCTCGGGCGGGGTGAAGAGCGGCGCGCGGATCGCGCCCGCCAGACGGTCCGAGAGCTGGCTCCGGTCCTCGTCCACCACCGCCACCGAAAGGTTCTTGATGTCGGTGTCGGCCGCGCCCGCCACGAGCCAGGTGGCGATGGTGAAGACATAGATCATCAGCGCGATCATCACCCGGTCGCCGCGGATCGCGCGCAGCTCCTTGACCGTCAGCCGCAGGATGTTCTTCAGGCTCTGTCCGCCCATCTCAGGCCTCCTGCTTGCGCAGCGCGAGGACGGAGAGCAGGAGATAGGCCGCGCAGAAGCCCAGCATCATCAGCCCCGCGGGCCAGAGCTCGGCCCAGCCGAACCCCTTGACGAAGCTGCCGACCGAGACCGGCTGATACCAGGCGCCGGGGAAGGCGCGGCCCAGCGTCCGCGCGGCGGGGGCCAGCGACGAGACCGGCACGATCAGCCCCGAGAAATTGATCGTCGGGATGATGGTGATGATGGCGGTGGCGAAGACCGCCGTCACCTGCGTCGCGGTGAAGGAAGAGATGAACTGCCCGAAGCCCGTCGTCGCCACCACATAGACCGCCGAGATGGCGGCGAGCGCGCCCAGATCGCCCGAGAAGGGCACCTCGAACAGGAGGCGGGCCAGAAGGAACAGCACCCAGAAGCTGCCCCAGGCGATCACGGCGTAGGGCAGCTGCTTGCCCACGAGGAACTCGGCCCGCCCGACCGGTGTCGAGCGGAAGTTGGCGATGGTGCCGCTCTCCTTCTCGCGCACGACCGAGACCGCGGCCATGATCGCAGGCACCAGCATCAGGATCAGCATGATGATCGAGGGCACCATCGCATTGGCCGAGAGGAAGGCCTGATTGTAGAGGAAGCGCGTCTCGACCGTGACCGGGGTCGCCGCGCCGCGGCCCTCCTCGCGCGCGATCCGGGCCGCAAAGGTCTGCAGCACGCCCGTCGCATAGCCGCGCGCGGTCTCGGCGCGGAAGGGCATGGCCCCGTCGATCCAGAGCGAGACCTCGGGCACGCTGCCGCGCCGGAGGTCGCGCCCGAAGCCGTCCGGGATCTCGAGCGCGACCGTCACCGCGCCGCGCGTCATGCGGGCATCGAGATCGGCCCGGCTGGCAAAGTCCGCCCGCCGGTCGAACTGGCGGATGCTCCCGAATTCGTCGACGAGGGTGCGGCTCTCGGCGCTGCGGTCCTGATCGTTGACGGCGAAGCTCAGGCGGTTCACGTCGAAGGAGATGCCGAACCCCATGGTCAGCAGCAGGATCACCGGCGCCGCCAGCGCGAAGAAGAGCCGGATCGGGTCACGGACCAGCTCCAGCGTCTCGCGCCAGCTGTAGGCCCCGGCGCGGGTCAGCGCCTGCCGCATCCGTCCGGCGGGCGGGGCGGGATCGGGCGGCACCATGGCCGCGGTCTCGCCGCCGGCCGAGCCGGTCTGTTCCTCGAGGCAGGCGATGAACGCCTCCTCGAGCGTGGCCGCCCCGCGGCGGGACACGATCTCGGCCGGCGTCCCCATCTCGAGCACGCGGCCCGCATGCATGAGCGAGATGCGGTCGCAGCGCTCGGCCTCGTTCATGAAATGGGTGGTGATGAAGATGGTCACGCCCCGCTCGCGCGAGAGCACGATGAGCTTGCGCCAGAAATCGTCGCGCGCGAGCGGATCCACGCCCGAGGTGGGCTCGTCGAGGATCAGGATCCGCGGCTCGTGGATCGTGGCCACGGCCAGCTGGAGGCGCTGGCGGATGCCGAGCGGCAGGCTCTCGGGTTTCTGATGGGCCACCTCGGCCAGATCGAACTCGGCCATGACCTCGGCCACCCGGGGCGCGCGCCGCGCGGCGGGCAGGGCATAGAGCTGGGCATGAAGCATCAGGTTCTGCCGCACGGTGAGCTCGCCATAGAGCGAGAAGCCCTGCGACATGTAGCCGATGCGCATCCGGCTCTGCATGTCGGCCGCGCCCAGCCGCTCGCCGAAGAGCCGCGTCTCGCCCTCGGTCGCGTCCTGAAGGCCGGTCAGCATCTTCATCGTGGTGGATTTGCCGCAGCCGTTCGAGCCGAGGAAGCCGAAGATCTCGCCCTCGGGGATGGTGAAGCTCACATCGTCCACCGCGGTGAAGTCGCCGAACCGCTTGGTGAGGTGGCGCGCCTCGATGGCGGGGGTGGCGTCGGGCGCATGGCCCCGCGGCGGCAGGGCGACGGGGGCGGCGTCGGCCCCGCCGGGCAGGAGACGGATGAAGGCCGCCTCGAGCGTGGCGGCCCCGGTGCGGGCGCGCAACTCGGCGGGGCTGCCGGTGGCGATCACGCGGCCCCCGTCCATCGCGGCCAGCCAGTCGAACCGGTCGGCCTCCTCCATGTAGGCGGTGGCGACGAGGACGCTCATCCCCGGCAGGTGGGTGCGGATGGCCGCGATCAGCTCCCAGAATTGCCGGCGCGAGAGCGGATCGACCCCGGTCGTGGGCTCGTCGAGGATCAGGAGGTCGGGGTCGTGGATCAGCGCCGAGCAGAGCGACAGCTTCTGCTTCATC
Source organism: Cereibacter johrii (assembly GCF_001720585.1). GTDB lineage: Bacteria > Pseudomonadota > Alphaproteobacteria > Rhodobacterales > Rhodobacteraceae > Cereibacter_A > Cereibacter_A johrii. Next base: position 5,942 of record NZ_MABH01000239.1, read on the forward strand.
CCGCCCGAGAGCTTGCCTGCGGGGCGGTCGGGGAAGGGGTCGAGGCCCGTGGCCCGGAGCAGCATCTCGATCCGCTGTGCGCGCTCCGGCGCCTTCTGGCCGAAGAGCCGGCCGAAGAACTCGAGATTCTCGCGCACCGTGAGGGTGGGGTAGAGGTTCCGCCCGAGCCCCTGCGGCATGTAGGCCACCCGCGGCGCGACCGCCTGCCGCTCGGCGCGGCGGGTCATGTCGTGGCCGAGCACGGTGAGCCCGCCACCCTGCAGCCGCCGCACGCCCGCGACCAGCGCGAGGAGGGTGGACTTGCCCACCCCGTCCGGCCCGATCAGCCCCGCCATCCGGCCCGCGGGAATGGTAAGGCTCACCGCCTCGAGCGCGGTCACGGTGCCGTAGCGGTGCGAGATGCCCGCGATCTCGGCGGCGCTTTCCATGCCCTCAATCCGGCAGCTTCACGGCCAGATCGGCGGGCCAGTCCCGTCCCGGCTCGGTGCGCACGAACCCCAGGCCGCGGACGCCGGTCTTGATCTGGGTCTCGAACCGGGAGAGCAGCTCGGGCGGCACCCGGAGCTTCACCCGGAACACCAGATCCTCGCGCTCCGAGGCGGTCTCGACCGACTTCGGCGTGAACTGCGCCTCGGGCGAGATGAAGGTGACGGTCGCGGGAATGACGTAGCGCGGCACCGGATCGAGGATCAGCCGCGCCTCGTCGTTCAGCACGAGCGGGCCCACGTCGGCTGCGGGCAGGTAGATGTTCATGTAGACGTCGGAGAGGTCGAGGATCGAGACCACCGCCGCGCCGGCCGCCACCACCTCGCCCGGCTCGCGCAGCCGGTAGACCACGCGCCCGCGCACCGGAGCCGCGATCGTCAGATCCTCGAGCGCGATCCGGGCGCGGGCGAGGTCGGCCTCGGCGGCGGCGATCAGCGCGTCGGACTCCGTCACCTGCGCCCGGGCCATCTTCAGCGCCGCTTCGGCCGAGACGGCGGCATTGACCGCATCGTCGCGCACCGCGTCCGACACATGCTTGTCGGCGTGCAGCTGCACCACCCGGTCGCGGTTGGTCTCGGCCACGGTGAGCGCGCTGTCCGCCTGCGCCACGCTCGCCTCGGCCACGCTCTTGCCCGCGTGGGCGCGCATGAGCGCGGCCTTGGCCGCCAGAAGCTGCGCCTGCGCGTCGCGGTCGTCGAGCCGCGCGACCGGATCGCCCGCCGACACGATCTGGCCTTCCGCGACCAGCACCTCGGTCACGCGACCGGCGAGCTTGGCCGCCACATCCACCGTCTGCGCCTCGATCCGCCCGTTCGAGCGCGCGATGCCCTCGGTCTCTTCTGCGAAGAAGCGGGCCTTCAGCTTCTCGAAGGGCGTCTCGGCCCTTGCGGGCGCGCAGGCCAGCGCCGGTGCCAGGAGGAAGGGAAGGAGGGCGCGCATCATGGACTGAGTCTCCCAAGGCCGGGCAGACGGGCCCGTGAGACGATAATGACCCTAGGGGGGCGAGCGTCCAGTCTCTCGCCGGTCACGGACCCCGTCGCCACGGCCCGAGCTGCGGCCTCTGCTGCCCTGCAGCAAGGGCTTTCGGACCGGCGCCGCGGCATTCCGCCGCGGGCGTGAGGTCACGCGGAGGCCGCGGCTCCGGCTGGGGCCTCACGGCTCACTTCCGCATCACGCCCCTGAGGCCGCCGCCGATCAGCAGCGTGACGTCGACCAGTGCCGCCAGAGGCGAGACCCCGCCGGGCGTCACGAGGTAGCGCGACTGCCACTCGGGGCGGTATTTGGCCTTGAAGGACCGCAGGCCGCGGAAATTGTAGAACCGTTCGCCATGTTCGAAGACGGACTGGCCGAGATGGTTCCAGAAGGGGGCGGCCTGATGCGCGGTGATGCCCGACAGCGGCGCCATCCCGAGGTTGAAGCTCCGGAAGCCCTGCCGCTTCATCTCGACCAGCAGGTTGCACAGCAGCACGTCCATCGAGCCCGGCGGCGCGCTGCGGGCAAAGCGCATCAGATCGAGCGTGGCCTCGGCCTTCGTCCCCGTCTGCATGACCGTGGCGAAGGCCACGATGCGCCCCTCGGCGCGGAGCACCGCCACCGGCTGCGCGGCCACATAGTCGCGCTCGAACCGGCCGAGGGCGAAGCCCTTCTCGCGGGTGTCGTGATGCGCGAGCCAGGCGTCCGAAACCTGCTGGAGCTCGTCGAGGATCGGGCCGAGGGTAGCGGGCTCCAGGAGCTCGAAGGCCAGACCCATCCGCTCGCCCTTGCGCAGGGCCTGCCGCTGCTCGGCCCACTGGCTCGAGTGCAGGTCCATCGCCTCGAGATCGACCACCGCCCGCTCGCCCAGCTTCAGCCCGCGCAGGCCCGCATCGGCACAGAGCGGCAGAAGCGAGGGCGGCACCTGATAGAAGACCGGCCGCCCGCCCTTGGCCCGCGCGGTCTCGATGAAGCGCCAGATCAGTTCGGCCTGCGCGCGCGGGGCGCCGATGGGCCCGAAGAGCGAGATCCAGGACTGGCCCTGCACCGCATACATGAGGAAGGCGTCGCCCGCGTCCGAGAAGATCAGGCTCTTGTCGCGCATCCGCACGAGATTGGCCTCGCCCATGTCCTGCCTCTCGACGATGGCGAGCGCCTTCTTCAGCTCGGCCTCGTCGGGCATCCCCGGCTCGGGACGGGCGGGCTGCATCAGGCTGCGGATCGCGATCAGCGCCGACAGCACCACCACGCCCAGGAGGGCGCGCAGCCCGCGCGGCGCCTCGGCCGAGATCTCGAACTGCCACCAGAGCTCGTGGCTGTATGCCACGTCCTTCTGGACGAAGAGCAGGATCGTGATGGCCGAGATGGCCACGGTGGCGATGCCGGCGATCCAGGGCGGCGTCAGCGTCTGCGCAAAGAGCGAGGCGGGCCGGTCGAAGAGCGGCCGGCTCAGGAGGAGAAAGCCGATCAGGGCGGCCAGCATCACCGCCTCGTAGGGAGCCAGCGCCTTGACGAAGGTGAAGAAGAAGGCCGCGCTCGCCGCGCCCAGCGTCAGCCAGTAGGCTCCGTCGAGCCGCTGCGTGAGGCCGCGGGCCGCCACGAACAGCACGAGGCCGATCAGGCTCGACAGGAAATGCGCGCCCTCGATGAGCAGGGCGGGAACGTAGCCCGCAAGCCAGACGAGGTTCGCCTCGCGCGCGGGGATCACGCTCGAGAAGATCAGCATCACGCCGCAGATCACCGCGAGCGAGCCCAGGAGCGAGGGCGCGAGCAGCGTGCCCATCCGCTGCGCCCATTCGAGGCGGGGCGAATGGAGCGCTTCGAGCGCCTCGGTCCAGGCCACCACCACCACCGCGATCAGGAGGGGCACGACATGGTAGATCACCCGGTAGAGCACGAGCGATCCCAGCAGCGCGTCCGTCCCCGTCGCGCCGCCGAGCGTGGTCAGAATCACCGCCTCGAGGACGCCCAGACCCGCGGGGACGTGGCTCAGCACGCCAAGGCCGATGGCGATGGCATAGATGATGACGAAGGAAATCCAGCTGACCTGCAGATCCTGCGGCAGGAGCACCCAGAGGACCGTGGCGCAGACCATGAGATCGGCCGCGGTGATGGCGAGCTGGCCTATCGCGATGCCGGGGCGCGGCATGTGCGGCCGCAGCCACCCGTCGCTGCGCCAGAGGATCGCCGCCGCCACCGTCAGCGCGACGAGGAGGCCCGCCGACAGAAGCCGCAGCATCTGCGGCGTGAGACCGGCGAAGCCCGCCACCTGATCGGCCGCCACCAGCGCCGCAAGCGCGGTGGTCACCGTCAGCCCGAGGCCGAAGGAGAGGGTCACGAAGGCGATCACGCCGGCGATCTGCTCGCCCGAGAGGCCGAGCCGGCTGTAGCCGCGATAGCGCACCGCCCCGGCCGAGAGCGGGCCGAAGCCCACGGTGTTGCCGATCGCATAGGCGCTGAAGGCGATCATGCCCACCTGCACCAGATTGGCCTGCTTGCCGAGATGGCGCAGCGCGTTGACATCGTAGCCCGCGAGCAGGACGAAGCTCACCACGGTGAAGAAGCCCGCGATCAGGATGTCGGTCCAGGTCGTCGCCTCGAGCGCATGCAGGATGTCTTCGTAGCGGATGTCGCCCGTGATCCGGTAGGTCGTGTAGGCCACCGCCGCGAAGACGACCCATGTCACCAGCGCGAGCAGCACGGTGCGGTTGCGACTGAGCCAGTCGCGCACGGGCCTCGACCGGGGCGGGAGGGCCTCGTCCGGGGGAGTCGCGGCTTCGGGCGTCTCGCTGCGCCAGGACATGCAGTGCCCTTTCTGGATCGCCCGCCTGACGGCTCCGGCGTTGCTCCTCATGCTGCGCCCGGCCCGGCGCGGAAGCGCAAGGCGCGGCGCACAGCATCCTGAAGATCGTCGGTTCCCGACGCTCGTGTCGCGCGTCCTTCTAGCCTGCGCCCGCGTCGCCGCCAAGCCCCTCCGGCGCGCGACCGCCTGCCCCTGCCGCAGCGTCGGTCGGGGCGCCCCGACCGCGCCGAATCTCCGCCATCCTCCCGCGCCGCCGGCATCTGTCGCCGGGGGGATGGGGGCGGCGCACCGTCTCCCTCGGGAGGAGCGGCGCCTACGCCCTTCGGAAGGGGCAAGCCTCATCCTGGCTCGGCGGCGACCGCCGGGCGGCTCGGGCCTGCGCTCAATCGCTGGGCAGCGGCCGGCAAACCCGCGGCGCCGGGGCGGGTTCCGCCGACATTCCCGTGAGGAGAAGGCCGGTTCCGGCGTATCATCCAAAGCCGTGCGGAGTGGCTGGCGAAGGGTTGACGCTGGATGGGAGGCAGGCCGTCGGATCCGCCCTTCGACGTCGCGGTGGTGGGAAGCGGCCCGGCCGGGCTCGCCATCGTCAGCCGCCTCGTGGGACGCGGGCTCAGCCTCGCGCTGATCGAGGCCGGAAGCCGGCGCCGCGACCGCGAGGACGAGGAGGACTCGCTCGGCGCCGAGAGCCTGTCGGGCCACGGTCATCCCGCCGCCCATCTCTTCCGGCGCCGGATGCTCGGCGGCGCCTCCACCGTCTGGGGCGGGCGCTGCATTCCCTTCGACCGGATCGACTTCCGTTCCGGGGGCGGCGGGATCGGCTGGCCCGTCGATCCCGGCGAGATCGAGCGGCACCTGCCGGCGGCGGCGGATTTTCTCGATTGCGGCGCGCCCGAGTTCGACGAAGCCGCCTTCGACCGGCCGCTCCGGATGAACCGGCCCGAGGCGGCCGACCTCGAGCTCGACACTATCGAGAGATTCTCGCGGCCGACCGACCTGTGGGAGAAGCTGCGGCCGAAGCTCGAGGGGCGGCGGGATCTGCGCGTGCTGGCCGGCCATCTGGTCACTTCGGTCGAGCTCTGTCCCGACGGCAGCCGGGTCGAGGGGCTGCGTCTCGTCGACCGCGCCTCGGGCATCCGGTCCTTCCTGCGCGCGCGCCATGTGGTGCTGGCCTGCGGCGGCATTGAGACGGCGCGGCTGCTGCTTGCTTCGCGCGACGTCCGGCCCGAAGGCATCGGGAACCACAGCGACCATCTGGGCCGCCACTACATGACCCATGTGATCGGCGATGTGGGCGAGCTGCATCTGACCTCGGCGATCGAGGGCGGCAAGATCGATTATCGCCGGACCCGCGACGGGATCTACGGGCGCAGCCTCATCCGCCTCACGGATGCCTGCCGCCTGCGCGAGCGGCTGCCGAACGCGCTGTGGCGGCCTGCGCCGCCGCCGAGCTGGGATGCGGCGCACCGCGACCCGATCCTGTCGGCGGTGCATCTGGCCAAGCTGCTCCTGCCCAAGGAATATCAGCTGGGACTGGTCGGTGCCGCCGCTCTGCCGCCGACACCCGAGATCCTCGCGCATCTTGCCAACATCCTGCGAGAACCGGTTGATCTGGCGTCATTCCTCCCCCACATCCTCTTCAGGCGGGTGCTGGCGCGCCGCAAGCTGCCTTCGGTCTTCCTGATCCGCCGCGACCGGCGCTACCGGCTGGAGATGAATGCCGAACAGATGCCGGATCCGCAGTCGCGCATCACGCTCGGCACGACGCGGGACCGCTGGGGCATGCCGCGGATCCGGCTCCACTGGCATCTGGATCCGGCAACGCTGTCCGGCGTGCGGGCAAACCTCGCCCGGCTCGAGGCGCAGGTGGCGGCCGGCGGGATCGGGCAGTTCCTCTGGTCGCCCGAGACGGTCGAGCAGGCGCTCGGGGCGCAGGGCGGGCATCACATCGGCACGGCGCGCATGTCGGCCCGCCCCGAGGACGGTGTCGTGGATCCGGACGGCACGGTCTGGGGCGTGCCGAACCTGCATCTGGCGGGCGCCGCGGTCTTTCCGACCTCGGGCGCGGTCAATCCGACGCTGCTCTTGACCTGCCTCGCCTTCCGGCTGGCCGGTCATCTGGGGCGCCGGCTGACGGGATGACGGTCAAGGCCGCCCGGCCCGGCGGCAGGCGGCCACGGGCAAGGCGCCGGCCCGCGTCCTGTCGGCCCCGCGCTCATTGAGGGCCGAGCCGCCGGACCGGCCCCGGCTGCCGGGATCAGGAGGGGCAGGCGGCGCCGCTGTCGATCCAGGCGCGCGTGAGCTCGCCGAAGATCTTCTGGCTGCCGGGTGCGGGCTCGCGGCCCTCGCCGGGATCCCAGCCCCAGCCCACGAGCCCGTCCTCTGCATTGTGCTCGTGCAACTGTTCCAGCGTCTTGCCGCCGTTGCGCTCGGGGTCCTTCATCTGCGCGCAGATCTCGCCCAGACTGCGGCCGACCCAGCCCATGCTGATCGGTGCCAGCGCCCAGGGCTCGTGGCCCGGGATGCTGCCGGGGCTGCCGGTGAAGGAGACGTTCCGCGACCCGTGGCAGGTGGTGCAGTTCATCCCCACCGCGCCGAAATCGGCCTCGCCGCGGATCACGGGCGGGTTGTGGGCCTGCATCCGGTCGCCCTGCGTGGGCCCGCCCTCGACGGGGTGGCAGTTCAGGCAGCGCGGATGGGTCAGGACCTTGCCCATCTCGGCAAAGAGCGCCGCGGAGCGGGCGCTGTCGTCGGCGATGTCGGCGAAGGCGTCGGGCCCGCGCAGATCCTGCGCGAGCGCAGGGGCCGCCGCGAGCACCGCTGCGGCGAGGAAAGAAAGGCGCATGGTCACCTCAGGACAGAAGTTGCGCGAAGGGAAGCTGGCGAACCGGCTGACCCGTGAGGGCGCGCCAGGCATTCGCCACGGCAGGGGCAAGGGGCGGCACGCCGGGCTCGCCCACGCCGGTGGGCGGCTCGGTCGAGGGCAGGATCGCGACATGAACCTGCGGCATCTCGTGGATGCGCAACAGGCGGTAGTCGTCGAAGTTCGACTGCTGCACCCGCCCCTCGCCGTCGAGCGTGATCGCGCTGTAGAGCGCGGCCGACAGCGCATAGCCGATGCCGCCCTCCATCTGGGCGCGGATCACGTCGGGGTTGACCGCCACGCCGCAATCGACGGCGCACCAGACCTGCGTGACCTTCGGCAGGGCGCCGCCATTCTCGACCTCCACGATCTGGGCCACATAGGTGCCGAAGCTCTTGGCCACCGCCACGCCATAGGCGCGGCCGGCGCGGGTGCGGCCCTGCCAGCCCGCGATCTCGGCCACCTTTTCCAGCACGCCGCGGTAGCGACCCGCCTCGGGCGTCATCAGCTCGAGCCGCCCCTGCACCGGGTCCTTGCCCGCCCGCTCGAGCACCTCGTCGAGGAAGACCTCGACCGCGAAGGCCGTGTGCGTGTGGCCGACAGAGCGCCACCAGAGCACGGGCACCGGGCTTTCCACCCGCGCCCAGGAGATGCGCCGCGCGCCCACGTCATAGGGCAGGTCGTTCGACCCTTCGTAGGAGCTGGGATCGAGCCCGTCCTGCATGAAGGCCTCGAGCGCGGTGCCGGCCATGATCGACTGGTTCGCCACGGCATTCTCCCAGCCGACGATCCTACCATCGGAATCGAGCCCGGCGCGCAGCCGGTGGAGCGTCATGGGGCGGTAGTAGCCGCCCTTCAGATCGTCCTCTCGGGTCCAGAGCAGCTTGAAGGCCCCGTCGCGTCCGGCAGCCTGCGCGATATGGGCGATCTCGGCGGCCAGATGCCCGTTGCCCTGCGCGCGCCGCCCGAAGGAGCCGCCCGCGAGGAGCACGTTGATCCTGACCGCGTCCATCGGCAGGCCGAGGGTCTCGGCCACGGTCGGCCGGTCGATCGAGGGAAACTGGCAGCCATACCAGAGCTCGGCGCGGCCCTCCTTCACCTCGATCACCGCATCGAGCGGCTCCATCGGCGCATGGGCGAGATAGGGGAAGCGGTAGTCGGCTTCGAGAACCTCGGCGGCGCCCCCGAGGGCGCCCCTGTCGCCCGATTCCTCGACCACCCGGGCCTCGGCAAGCGCACGGGCCATGTCTTCCAGCATGGCGGAGGAACTGCGCCGCTCGGCCCTGCTCTCGTCCCAGCGGATCTCCAGCGCGTCGCGGCCCTTGATGGCGGCAAAGGTGTTGCGGGCATAGACCGCGATCCCCTCGGGGATCTGGCGCACCATCTCGACGCCCTTCACCTTCAGCGCGCCGGCATCGTCATAGGAGGCCACGGTAGCGCCGAAGGCGGGCGGATGGGCCACCACGACCGTCAGCATCCCCTCGCGGTAGATGTCGAGCGTGAATTCGGCGGTGCCGTCCGACTTGGCGGCGGAATCGAGCCGCTTGCCCTGGCCGCCGATCAGCACGAACTGCGACGGGTCCTTCAGCGGCGGATCCTGCGGCACCGCGCGCTCGGCCGCGGCGGCCGCGAAGGCGCCGAAGCCCGCCTCCCTGCCGCCGGGATGCGAGAGCCGCCCCGCGCGGACGGTGATCTCCGAGGCGGGCACGCCCCATTCCTCGGCTGCGGCCTCGACCAGCATGGCGCGGGCCGCGGCGCCCGCCTTGCGCATCTGGATGTAGCTGTTGGCGATGGCGGTCGAGCCGCCGGTGCCCTGCGCCCCGAAGGCGAGGTTCTTGTAGAGCGTATCGTCGGCGGGGGCGGCCTCGGCGCGCATCTGGCTCCAGTCCGCGTCCATCTCCTCGGCCACCAGCGTGGCAAGCCCGGTGTAGGGGCCCTGACCCATCTCGAGATGCTTGATGATGACCGTCACCGTATCGTCCGCGCCCACCCGGATGAAGGCGTTGGGCGTGGCGGGCAGGTCCGGCGGCGCGCCCTGTGCCCGGGCGAAGGGGGTGGGCAGCACGAGGGCGAGGGTGAAGCCCGCGGTGGTGGCGAGGAAGCGGCGGCGCGAGAGCAGGGTCATGGCTCAGCCCTCCAGGGTGCGGGCGGCGTCGTGGATCGCCTGCCGGATGCGGACATAGGTGGCGCAGCGGCAGAGGTTGCCGCCCATCGCGTGATCGATCTCCTCGTCGGTGGGCTTCGGGATCTGGCGCAGGAGCGCGGTCGCCGACATCACCTGGCCCGACTGGCACCAGCCGCATTGCGGCACGTCCGAGGCGGCCCAGGCGGCCTGCACGGCGGAGATCTCAGGCCCCTCCATCCCTTCGATGGTGGTGACGGACGCATTGTCGATCATCCCGACCGGCGTCACGCAGGACCGCCGGGGCATCCCGTCGAGCATGACGGTGCAGGCCCCGCACTGGGCGACCCCGCAGCCGAACTTGGTGCCGGTCAGGCGCAACTCGTCGCGCAGGACCCAGAGCAGGGGGGTGTCGGGATCGACGTCGAGGGACATCTCGCGTCCGTTGACGGTCAGGTGGATCATGGCGGCCTCCCGGTGGCTTTTGCCGGCGACCTAGCGGCCGAAGGCGCTGCGTCAAGAGGTCGCGGCGCGGCGGCCGGCCTTTCGGCTCAGCCGGCCTGCCGGCCCGTCCCGGCCGGAGGCGCGGCTTCGTCGCTGCCGATGACGCCCCGCAGCGCCTCGAGGGTGGCCCGGTAATGTTCGGTCAGCAGCTCGCACGCCAGATCCACCTTGCGGTCGATGGCCGCGGCGAGGATGGCCGCATGTTCCGCAGCCGCGCCCTCGCGCCGCTGGACGTTGGGATGGACGTTCATCGACAGGCTGCGGTAGCGCACCGCCTGATCCATCATGGTCGAGCAGAAGCCGAGCAGCCAGCTCGAGCCGCAACGTTCGAGGAGCAGCATGTGGAAGGCCTTGTGCAGATGCTCCCATTCCTCGGCCAGATCGCGCCCGGAGGCGTCGGGCATCCGCCGGTTCGTCCGTGCCAGCCGGTGATAGGCGAGCACGAGGTTCTCCTCCCATGTGACGTCGCCCTGCGCGATCGACTCGCGCAGGGCCAGGGTCTCGAGCCAGATCCGGGTCTTCACCAGTTCCTCGAGCCCCGCCATCGAGATGCCCGCCACGAAGAAGCCGCGCTGGCTCTTGCGCTCGACGAGCCCTTCCGAGGAGAGGCGGTTCAGCGCCTCGCGCACCGGGGCGATGCCGATGCCGTAGCGGTCCGAGATGCCCTCGATATGGAGCTTCACGCCGGGAAAGAGCTCGCCCCGCAGGATGTCGCGGCGGATCCGGTCGTAGGCCTGTTCCGACAGGTTCCGCGCTTCGGGGGGCGCCTTCTCCGCAGCACTCGTCATCACGCAGCTCCGATGGGCTGATTCGCCTTGTTCCAGAAGACGAGACGCTTTTGCAGCCAGGCCACGGTGAAGAAAAGGGCCAGACCGAGGAGGCTCAGATAGAGGATCAGCGCGAAGACGCGCGGCGTGTCCATCTGGCTGGCCGACTGGCGGATGAGCGCGCCGAAGCCGCGCCCGCCGCCCAGGAACTCGCCCGTGATGGCGCCCGCCATCACCCCCACTGCGGCGATCTTCAGCCCGGTGAAGATGTGCGGCAGCCCGTTCGGCAGCTTGAGCCGCATCAGCGTCTGCAGCCGCGAGGCGCCCATCGCCTTGAACAGCATCCGCTCGTTCTCGGAGGCGGAATAGAGGCCTGCCGCCGTCGAGACCACGATGGGGAAGGTCGCGATGAAAGCCGCCAGCGCCACCTTCGAGGCGATGTCGAAGCCGAGCCAGGCGATGAAGAGCGGGGCGAAGGCGACCTTCGGCATCGTGTCGATCGCCACGAGATAGGGCATGACCGCGCGCTCGCCGAACTTGGTCTCGCCGACGAGCACGCCCAGCGAGAAGCCGATGCCCGTGGCCAAGAGGAAGGCCCAGAACACCGTCCGCGTGGTGGTCCAGAGCGCCTCGAGCATGTAGCCCCCGGTCAGGAGGTTTTTGCCCACGAAGATCAGGTCTTCGAGCGTCTCGCCCGGGCTCGGCAGGATGATGGGCGAGACCCAGCCCATGCGCGCGGTGGCCAGATCCCAGATCGCCACCACGACGACGGCGAGGGCCAGCATCGCCACCCAGCGCGGCACCCGGTCGATCAGCGCCTCGTGCTCGACCCAGACGGTGTCGCGGCTGTCGGGAGTGTCGGTCATTGGTGGGCCTCCTTGCCGAGCAGGTCGCGGATGTGGCCGACGATCTGGCCGAACTTCGGCGTGTTGATCATCTCGAGCGTGCGGGGGCGGGGCAGGTCGATCACGATCTCCTCGACCACCCGCCCCGGGCGCGGCTTCATCACGAGCACCCGGTCGGACAGGATCACCGCCTCGGCGAGCGAATGGGTGACGAGGAAGGCCGTGGCCTCCTGCTCGGCGCAGATCCGTTGCAGCTCCATGTTCATGAAGTCGCGCGTGAGCTCGTCGAGCGCCGAGAAGGGCTCGTCGAGCAAAAGGACCGCGGGCTCCGAGATCAGCATCCGGCAGATCGAGGCCCGCTGCGCCATGCCGCCCGACAGCTCGCCCGGGAAGACACGGGCGAAATCGCCGAGACCCACCAGCGACAGGAGCGCCTGCGCGCGCGGCAGGGCGGCCTTGGCCGCCGCCCGCCCCTCGCGGATCTCGATGGGAAGCACGATGTTCTCGATCGTGGTCTTCCAGGGCAAGAGCGTCGCCTGCTGGAACATCATGCCGATATCGGGGCGCGGCCCCGTCACCGGCCTGCCGTCCAGCACGACGCGCCCCCGCGTGGGCGGCAGAAGCCCCGACATGATCTTCAGGAGCGTCGACTTTCCGCAGCCGGAGGAGCCGACGACCGAGACGAACTCGCCCTTGCGCAGGGTCAGATGCACGTCCTGCAGGGCGACCAGCCGGTTGTTGGCATAGGTCTTCGACAGGCGCTCGATCTCGTAGATCGGCCGCGCGGGGGCGGCCGTCTCCGGGATCCGGGCACGGGGTTCTGCCATCGCCATCAGCCGTTCCAGCCTTCGACGAACTCGTTGGTATAGACCGAGGCCAGATCCCCGATCGGCTCGGACAGGGCGCCGGAGGCCACGGCGGAGTCGTGGATCGCCTGCCAGTGTTCGGGCGGCTGGTAGCCGTAGCCCTTGCCGATGAAGGCCTCGGTCGGGGTCATGCGGTTGACCACCCCGTCATAGAGCGAGGCTGCGTAATCCTGCTCGCCCTCCTGCGGATTGCCGGCCGCGCAATGGGCCAGCGCCTTCTCCTTGTTGGCCGGATCCGAGGCGAAGCGCGTGCCGCGCACCAGCGCCCGGCCGAAGGCGGGGGCAAGCTCGGGCATGGCCTGCATCTGGCTCTCCAGCATGGCGATGCCGTTGCCGAAGAAGCCGAGGAAGGCCTCGGGCGTGATCTCGCGCAGCGTGAGGCCGCGCGCGGCAAGGATGGCCGCATCCGAGACCGCGCCCGCATAGGCCGCCACCTCGTCGCGCAGGAAGGCCACCGCCGCCGTGCCGCCGTCGCCCACCGGCAGGAAGCTGTAATCGGCCCCCTCGGTCATGCCCGCCTCGGTCAGGATGGCGCGGGTGAAGGAGACCTCGGCCCCGTCGGCGGTGCCCACGCCGATGACCTGACCCTTGAGGTCGGCGGGGGTCTGATAGGCGCTGTCCTCCTTCACGAGGAGGCCGAAGACCGACTTCGGATAGAGATTGTAGAGGAACTTGACGTCCACCCCGCGGGCGCGGGCGCCGAGCGTCGGGCCCGGTCCCGGCGCGCCGATCTGCGCCTGTCCCGCCGACATGGCCTGAAGCACGGCCGAGGAGCCGTCGATGGCCTCGAGCCGGGGCTCGAAGCCTTCCTCGGCGAAGTAGCCTTCGCCCACCGCCACCCAGTAGGGCAGCCATGTCAGGGCCGAGGGGTTGGGAACGGCGAAATTCACCGCCGTCTGGGCGCGGATCAGGCTTGGCGCCCCGATGGCAAGGCTTGCGACGCTTCCGGCGGTCAGAAGGCCGAAGCTGCGACGGCTCAGTCTGGTCGTGCTGGTCATCTTGTTGTTCCTCCCGTTGTCGGACGTCCCGCCCCGACGAGGGGCGCTCCCTCCGCGACTCAGCGTATACCATTCGGGCCGTATTTCAAAAAAATATACGAAACAGAGTATCTGGCGTTTTCATATCTTGATCTGCCGTCCGATACCGGGAACGCTTTGGCATCACGAGTCGCGGCCGGCAGGGCTGCGGCCCGCACGCGACTGTTCAGGAGGAGTGACAGATGGCGGCCTACGTCCTACCCACCGCGGCGCAAGCCCACCTCGATGTCGTCGGCAGCGACGAGAAATTCCCGGTGCGCCGGGTCTATTGCATCGGCAAGAACTACGTCGCCCACATCCGCGAGATGAACGCGGACGAGCGCGACCCGCCGGTGATCTTCATGAAGCCTGCGGATGCGGTGGTGCGCAACGGCGGCGAGATCCCCTATCCGGTCTTCACCGAGAACTTCCATTACGAATGCGAGCTCGTGGTGGCGCTGAAGTCGGGCGGCTACAACATCTCGGTGGCCGATGCCGCGAGCCACATCTACGGCTATGCCGTGGGCCTCGACATGACGCGGCGCGACCATCAGAAGGGCGTGCTCGAGAAGGGCCTGCCGTGGGAGGTCACGAAGGCCTTCGACCTCTCCGCCCCGATCGGCCCCGTCACCCGCGCCGAGGAGTGCGGCGTGCTGACCTCGGGCCAGCTCACGCTGAAGGTGAACGGGCAGATCAAGCAGGATGCCGACATCGGGCTGATGATCTGGAAGGTCGACGAGATCATCGCCAAGCTCTCCGAGCAGCACCGCCTTCAGCCGGGCGACATCATCATGACCGGCACGCCCGCGGGCGTGGGCGCGGTCGTGACGGGGGACGTGCTCGACTGCACGATGGAGGGGCTCGCGCCGATGCAGGTCCGCATCGGGCCGAAGGCCGTCTGAGAGACGTGGTGCGCGCGGCCGATCTTCTCGCGCTCGGCACGGCGACGCTCGGCGAGGCCTGGCCGGGCGCGCG
>NZ_MABH01000240.1 GCF_001720585.1 Cereibacter johrii
CCGGGCGAAGGCCGCGGTCGGCCGGCCGTCGGCGAAGGCCGCCGCCGTCAGGTCGAGCCGCACCACCCGGCCGAGCGCCGCGCCGAAGTTCAGCTTGGCCATCTTGCCCGGCGTGACGCGGATCGTGCGCGGGTTCTCGGTCGTCACCCGGTAGCCCGAGGGCAGCGAGCGGGTGTCGAGCTTCAGCGTGAAGTTCGCGCCGGTCTGGCCGGGAAGCTCGGCGCAGGGGACGTGGAAGCGGCCGAACTTGTCGGTCTGGATCAGGGTCCCGTTCGGCGTGGCGAGACGCACGTCGGGGATGCCCGGCTCTTCGGCCTCGGCGCCGCGGCCGTAGGCTGCTCCGTCGATCGGATCCTGATAGCCGTTCATGTTCCGGTCGTCGAAGACCTTGCCGATGATGTCGGCGCATTCGAACACATGCTCGGGCTCGCGGATCACCACCGCCTCCGCCACGTTCGAGGAGCGCTGACCCGCGCGGTCGAGCAGCCAGGTCTTGTTGGTGAGCGGCCCGTAGGGCGCAGCCCCCAGCACGCGCGCGGCGAAGCGCACGGTGATCGTGCCGCCCGCGGGCAGGGTGCCCGCCTGCCAGCGCAGGAAGCGGCCGCTGACTTCGGGCTCCAGAGGCGTGCCGTCGAGAGTGGCGCTGCCGGGCGTGTAGACGAGGCCTTCGGGCATCCGGTCGACCAGCACCACCTCGCGCATCGAGCGCGGCGCGTCGTTGGTGAAGGTCAGCACATAGGAGACGGTCTCGCCGATGACCACGCGCTCGGGGCTGGCGGTCTTGGTGGCCGTCACATCGGTGGGCACGTTCAGCTCGACCACGGTCGGCGTGTCATTGTCCACCTCGGTGCCCGAGACATCCGTCACCGGCGCGTCGGGATCGCCCGGATTGGTCCCGCTGACGAGGGCCGTGTTCGTGACCTGCCCGCGCTCGAGATCCGCCGCCGTCAGCGCATAGCGTGCCGTGAAGGTGGTGCTGTCGGTCTCGCCCGGCGCCAGCGCGTCGATGGGTCCGCCCGAGACCACCACGCCCGCCAGATCGTCGGTCAGGGTGACGTTGGTGAGGGTCACGTTGCCGGTGTTCGTCACCGTGAAGCGATAGAGAAGCTCGTCGCCCAGGGCCGGGCGCGTGCTGACGGACTCGTCCGCCACCTCCTTGACGAGGGCGATCCCGGGCGTCTGCGGCACGAGCGCCAGGGTCGGCTCGTCGTTCTCCGCCGCGGTGCCCGAGATGTCCTCGACCGTGCCCGGCTCGCCGTCAGGCGCGCGATAGGCGCCCGTGGCCCGGGCGGTGTTCTCGATGACGCCGCGGTCGAGGTCGGCCTGCGTCAGCGCATAGGAGGCGCTGTAGGTCACGCTGTCGCTCTCGCCCGGAGCAAGCCGTCCGATCGGGCTGCCGCTCAGCACGAGGCCGGGGAGGCTCGTGTCGCTCACCGTCACATCCGTGAGCGTCACGTTGCCCGTGTTCGTCACGGTGAAGCTGTAGCGCACCGGATCGCCGATGGCCGCGGGGCTGCCGATGCCCGAGACATCGGCCGTCTTGACGAGGGCGATGCCGGGGACGGGGGTGAATTCGGCATCGGTCGGATCGTCGTTCTCGATCTCGGTGCCCGACATGTCGGTGACGGTGTCGTCCGTGCCGTCGGGCGTCCGGTAGCTGCCGGTGACGAGTGCCGTGTTCGACACCCGGCCCAGATCGAGATCCTCCTGCGTCAGCAGATAGCGGGCACTGTAGGTCGTGCTGTCGCTCTCGCCCGGCGCAAGGCGCGCGATGGGAGCGCCCGTCAGCACGAGGCCCGCGAGGCTGTCGTCGGTCACGGTCACATCCGTCAGCGTCACGCTGCCCGTGTTCGTCACGGTGAAGCTGTAGGTGAGCGGGTCGCCCACCGCCGGCGGCGAGGAGACTGCCGAAGCATCGACCGCCTTCACCAGCGCCACGGACGGCGCCTGCTCCACCGGGGCCACGGTCGGATCGTCGCTGCCGGCCTCGGTGCCCGAGACATCCTCGACCTGCGTCTCCCGGCCGTTGCCGTCCGTATGGAGGCCGGTGGCAAGCGCGGTATTCTCGACGAAGCCGCGGTCGAGATCCTCCTGCGTCAGCGTGTAGCGCGCGCTGTAGGCCGCGCTGTCGCTCTCGCCGGGGGCGAGGCGGGCGATCGGACTGCCGGTGAGGACAAGGCCCGGCAGGCTCGTGTCCGTCACCGTCACATCCGTCAGCGTCACATTGCCCGTGTTGGTCAGGGTGAAGCTGTAGGTGAGCGCCTCGCCCACTTCCGCCGGATTGCCGAGGCCGGAGAGATCCACCGTCTTCACCAGCGCGAGGGCCGGGGCCGGTTCGATCACGGCTTCGGTGGGAGTGTCATTGCCGACTTCGGTGCCCGAGAGGTCCTCCACCTCGGTTTCGCCGCCCGTGCCGTCGGTATAGGTGCCGGTCGCAAGCGCGGTATTCTCGACGAAGCCCCGGTCGAGATCTTCCTGCGTCAGCGCATAGCTCGCCGTGTAGGTGGTGGTGTCGGTGGCGCCGGGCGCGAGGAGGGCAATGGTCCCGCCGGTAAGCGTGAGACCCGGCAGGCTCGTGTCCGTCACCGTCACGTTCGTCAGCGTCACGTTGCCGGTGTTCGTCACCGCGAAGCTGTAGGTGAGCAGGTCGCCCACGGCCGCGGGGGCGGAGAGGGCCGAGGTGTCGACCTCCTTGACCAGCGCGATGGACGGCAGGGCGTCGAGATCGGCCCGCGTCGCCGTGTCGTTGGTGGCCTCGGTGCCGGAGATATCCTCGACCTCGGTCTCGGCCCCCGCGCCGTCGGTGTAGGTGCCGGTGACGAGCGCCGTGTTCTCGACGAAGCCGCGGTCGATGTCGGCCTGTTTCAGCGCATAGGTCGCGCTGTAGGTGGCGGCATCGGTCGCGTTCGGCGCGAGCGACGGGATCGGGTCGCCGGTCAGAACGAGACCCGCGAGGCTGTCGTCGCTGACTGTCACGTCCGTCAGCGTCACGTTGCCGGTGTTCGTCACCGTGAAGCTGTAGGTGAGCAGATCACCCACCGCCGCAGGCGAGGAGACCGCCGAAGCGTCCACCGTCTTCACCAGAACAATGGCCGGCGCGGTGTCCAGATCGGCGCGGGTCACCGTGTCGTTCGTGGCCTCGGAGCCGGAAATGTCCTCCACCTCCGTCTCGGCCCCGGCGCCGTCGGTGTAGGTGCCGGTGACGAGCGCCGTGTTCTCGACATAGCCGCGGTCGATGTCGGCCTGTTTCAGCGCGTAGGTCGCCGTGTAGGTGGTGGCGTCGGTCGCGTCGGGCGCGAGCGAGGGGATCGGATCGCCGGTCAGCACGAGGTCGGCGAGGCTGTCGTCGGTCACCGTCACGCCCGTCAGCGTGACGTTGCCGGTGTTCGTCACCGCGAAGCTGTAGGTGAGCAGGTCACCCACCGCCGCCGGCGAGGAGACCGCCGAAGCGTCGACCGTCTTCACCAGCGCGACCGACGGCGCGGTGTCCAGATCGGCGCGCGTGCCCGTGTCGTTGCTGGCCTCGGTGCCGGAGATGTCCTCGACCTCGGTCTCGGCCCCCGCACCATCGGTATGGGTCCCGGTGACGAGCGCGGTATTCTCGACGAAGCCGCGGTCGATGTCCGCCTGCGTCAGCGCATAGGTCGCCGTGTAGGTGGTGGCATCGGTCGCACCCGGCGCAAGCGTCGGGATCGGGCTCCCGGTCAGCACGAGACCCGCGAGGCTCTCGTCGGTCACCGTGACGCCGGTCAGGGTCACGTTGCCGGTGTTGGTCACGGCGAAGCTGTAGGTCAGCAGGTCGCCCACCGCGGCCGGGGAGGAGACGGCCGTCGCGTCGACCGTCTTGACCAGTGCGATGGAGGGCGCGGTTTCCAGATCGGCGCGCGTGCCCGTGTCATTGGTGGCCTCGGTGCCGGAGACGTCCTCGACCGCCGTCTCGGTCCCCGCGCCATCGGTATAGGTGCCGGTGACGAGCGCGGTATTCTCGACGAAGCCCCTGTCGATGTCGGCCTGCTTCAGCGCATAGGTCGCCGTATAGGTGGTGGCATCGGTCGCGTTCGGCGCGAGCGACGGGATCGGGTCGCCGGTCAGCACGAGATCCGCGAGGCTCTCGTCCGTCACCGTCACATCCGTCAGCGTCACGTTGCCGGTGTTCGTCACCGTGAAGCTGTAGGTGAGCAGATCGCCCACCGCCGCCGGAGAGGAGACGGCCGTAGCGTCGACCGTCTTCACCAGAGCGATGGTGGGAGTGGTCCCCAGATTGGCCCGCGTCGGCGTGTCGTTGGCGGTCTCGGTGCCGGAGACGTCCTCGACCTCGGTCTCGGCGCCTGCGCCATCGGTGTAGGTGCCGGTGGCGAGCGCGGTATTCTCGACATAGCCGCGGTCGATGTCGGCCTGTTTCAGCGCATAGGTCGCGCTGTAGGTGATGGCATCGGTCGCGTTCGGCGCGAGCGACGGGATCGGGTCGCCGGTCAGCACGAGACCCGCGAGGCTGTCGTCCGTCACGGTCACATCCGTCAGCGTCACGTTGCCGGTGTTCGTCACCGTGAAGCTGTAGGTGAGCAGATCGCCCACCGCCGCCGGAGAGGAGACCGCCGAAACATCGACCGCCTTCACCAGCGCGAGGGAGGGCAGGGCGTCGAGATCGGCGCGCGTGGGCGTGTCGTTGCTCGTGTCGGTCCCCGACGTATCCTCGACCTCCGTCTCGGTTCCCGCGCCGTCGGTGTAGGTGCCGGTCGCGAGCGCGGTATTCTCGACGAAGCCGTGGTCGATGTCCGCCTGGGTCAGCGTGTAGCTCGCGGTGTAGCTCGTGCTGTCGGTGGCATTCGGCGCGAGCGAGGCGATGGGGCTGCCCGTCAGCACGAGACCTGCGAGGCTGTCGTCGGTCACGGTCACATCGGTGAGCGTGACGTTGCCCGTGTTGGTCACGGCGAAGCCGTAGGTCAGCACGTCGCCCGCCACGACCGGGCTCGAGAGGCCCGAGAGGTCGACGGTCTTCACCAGCGCGATGGCGGGTGCGGCCTCGACGTCGGTGCGGGTCGGCAGGTCGTTCGTGGCCTCGGTCCCGGACACGTCCTCGACCTCGGTCTCCGCGCCGTTCCCGTCGACATGGGTCCCGGTGACGAGCGCCGTGTTCTCGACAGAGCCGCGGTCGATGTCGGCCTGCTTCAGCGCATAGGTGGCGGTGAAGGTGGTGGCATCGCTCTCGCCCGGCGCGAGGGTGATCGGCCCGCCCGACAGGACGATGCCCGGCAGGCTCGTGTCCGTGACCGTCACGTCCTCAAGCGTCACGTTGCCGGTGTTCGTCACCGTGAAGCTGTAGGTGAGCGGCTCGCCGAGCGCCGCGGGGCTCGAGACGCCGCTCGCATCGACCGCCTTGACCAGCGTGATGGCCGGGGCAGGGGGCACGGTCGCCACGGTGGGCGCGTCGTTGGAGGCCTCCGTCCCGGACCTGTCGGTGACTTCTGCGGGCGTGCCGCCCGGGCCTGCATAGGTGCCGGTCGCAAGCGCGGTATTCTCGACGAAGCCGCGGTCGAGATCCTCCTGCTTCAGGCTGTAGGAGGCGGTGAAGGTGGTGCCGTCGCTTTCGCCCGGCGCGAGGGTCGCGATGGGCCCGCCCGTCAGCACGAGATCCGGAAGGCTGTCGTCGCTCACCGTCACGTCGGTGAGCGTCACGTTGCCCGCGTTCGTCACGCTGAATGTATAGGCGAGCACGTCGCCCACCGCCGCCGGCGAGGAGAGGCCGGTCGTGTCGACCTCCTTCACCAGGGTGATGGCGGGCGCGATGTCGAGCGGCGTGGTCACGCTGTCCTCGGCCGTGACCGGCAGCCGGCCGCCGCCCTGAACCTGAACGTAGCCCGTCACGCTCGCGTCGTTGGTGAAGCTGCCCGCATCGACGTCCGCCTGCGTCAGCTCATAGGTCGCGGTGAAGCTCGTCGTGTCCGAGGCGCCCCCGGCCAGCGAGATCGGTCCGCCCGTCACCTGCACGCCCGGCACCGCATCGGTGAGGGTCACGTCGGTGAGGGGGGCCACGCCGACGTTGGTCACGGTGAAGCTGTAGCGGATGGTCTCGCCCGCCAGCGGCGGAGAGGAGAGGCCGCTCTCGTCGGCGGTCTTCACGAGCGTGATCGCCCCGATCTGCACCGTCGTCGGCGTGTCGTTGGTGGTGGTCGTGCCGGAGAGGTCGCTGACCGTCACGGGCGCGCCGCCCGAGTCCTGCGTCCAGGTGCCGGTGGCGGTGGCCTGGTTCTCGACAAGGCCCGCGTCGATGTCGGCGGAGGTGAGCAGGTAGGTGGCCGAGAAGGTGGACGTGTCCGTCTCGCCCGGCAGCAGGACCGGGATGGTCAGGCCGTCAAAGGCGCCGGGCAGCATCGGATCGGCCAGCGCCACATCGGTCAGCGGCACGTTGCCGGTGTTGGTCACCGTGAAGCTGAAGAGGATCGGATCTCCGGGCGCGATCGGATCGGAGAAGCCCGAGGTATCCGCCGTCTTCACCACCGCGATGGCGGGGGCATAGGTGACATTGACCGGCGTCGGATCGTCTTCGCCCGGATCGTTGGCATAGCCGTTCCCGTTCGGGTCCGGGTTCGAGCCATTGTCAGAGAGATCGGTCACGGTCTTGCCCGAGAGCTGGCCCTCGGCATCCAGCTGCGCCTGGTTCCGGTAGCGCGGCGACGCGGAATAGGGCAGCGGGATCTCGGGCCGCACCTGCAGCGTGAGGGTGATGGTGCAGCTTGCCCCCGCAGCGAGGGTGCCGCCCGACACGAGTTCGGTCGCGCCCGCGCCGGTGTAGCCCGAATTCAGGCCGCCGCAGCTGCCGCCGGGCGCCGAGACGAGGCCATATTCCCCCGGTTGCAGGCTGGACAGATCCGGGTTGTAGGTGCCGAAGCCGGGCAGACCGCCCTGAAGCACGTCGGTCACGGTCAGGCCCTGCACCGGCTCGACGCTGAAGTTGCGCACCGAGAAGGCGAAGCCCACGCGGAACGCGCCATCGGCCCGCAGCGCGGGCTGCGAGGAGACGCGCTTGGCGATGCCCACGGTCGGGATCGCCCGCACGGTGAAGTCGTAGCCGGTCAGATCCTCGTCCGGGCCGATCGCCACCGAGCCGATGACGGTCTCGCTCGAAGCCGTGCCCGAGCCGCTCGCCGGGACCAGCGCCGCCAGATCCTCGTGGCGGGCGGGGATGCTGCCGGTGCGGGTGATCGTATAGGTGCCTTCGGCGAGGAGGCCGAAGCTGTAGCCGCCGCTCGCGTCGGTGGTGGTGGTCCGGGTGACCGGGGCGCCGGTGAGGTCGGTTCCGCTCAGCTGGATGCTGATGCCCGCAAGGCCGGTGTCGGTCCCGGCGCGTGTGCAGTCCTCGTTGAAATCGCGCCAGACCGCGCCCGCGAGGGACGAGCCGGTGATCTCGACCGAGCCGCTGTTGCTGTTGTTCGACGGCACGCGGTCGTCGGAGTCGGTCGTGACGCTGGCGCTGTTGGTGAAGCTCTGCGGCGTGCTCGTGATCGCCGTGACGCGCACGGGCAGGGTGACGACCGCCTCGGCTCCGGGCGAGAGCGTGCCGAAGGAGCAGCTGACCGTCGTGCCGCCGGCGGCGCCGGTGCAGCTCGTCGTGCTGGCCGAGCCGGACGAGATCGTCACGCTCGGGGCGCCCGTCAGCACCATGCCCGAGGGCAGGCTGTCGGTGAAGATGACGTTGTCGGCCTCGGAATATTGCGGACCGCTGGTGTTGCGGATCACCACGTCGAAGGTGAAATCCTCCCTCAGCGGGACCGAAGGCGCCGAGGGCGTCTTGCTGACCACCTGCACGTCCACCCGCGTCCGCACCGTCGTGTTCTGCGTGGCCGTGTTGTTGTTGATGCGGCTCTCGAATTCGTCGGCGCGGTCGGACGTTACCGAGGCCGTGTTGGTCTCCGAGCCCTTGGCCTCGGCCCGCATCGTCACTTCGAAGGTGCGGCTCTCGCCCGAGGCGAGATAGGGCACGCTGCAGATCACCTCACCGCCGATGGTGCCCGGCGCGGGCGTCGTGCCGCAGAGCCCGTCCGCCGGGGCGCTGGCCTGCACGAAGCTCAGCCGCGTCGCGGGAAGCGTGTCGGTGACGACCACATTCTCGGCCGCCGAGGGGCCGTTGTTCGTCACGAGGATGCGATAGACCGTCTCGTCGCCCACAGTCACCGGATCGACCGTGTCGATCTTGGCGATCAGCAGGTCGAAGCTGGGGAAGGTCACTTCGACCGAGGCCTCGGCCGCGTTGTTGGTCTCATCGGTCTCGGTCGTGCTGGTGGTGACTTCGGCCCGGTTGACGAGGGTCGATTCCAGCAGCGACAGAAGCGGCCGCACGACGACCGTCACCGTCTGTTGCGAGCCGTTGTTGATGGTGCCGAGGTTGCACACCACCTGGTTGTTGCCGCCCGAGGTCGCGCTGCCGGCCGCCGGCTGCGTGGCGCAGCTGCCCGTCGAGGGGCTGGCCGAGAGGAACACGAGCCCCTCAGGCAGCGTGTCGGTGACCGTCACGTTCTCGGCCTGGCTGAGGCCGTTCGCCAGGTTCTTCGCGGTCAGCACATAGCTCAGCGACTGGCCGACGGCGACGGGATCGGGGTTGGCCAGCTTCTCGAGCGTGACGTCGGCGCGCGGTTCGACGGTGAAGCTCGCGCTCGCGCTGTTGTTGGCCGAAACCGGGTCGGCCGTGCTCTGCGAGACGACGGTCGCGGTGTTGGTCCGCGTGCCCGCATTGCCGCCCGGGGTGGTCACGATGGTGATCCGCGGGCAGTCGAGGCCGGGGGTGCAGACGGGAAGCGTGTCGAAGGAGCAGCTCGCGGTGACCGACGTGGCGCCGGTCGTCGTGCCGACGCAGCTGGCGGCCGTCGCCGCGAAAGGCTCGACCGCGATGCTCACGAGGCCGTTGCCCGCGCCCGATGTCGCGCCGTTCGCGAGGCCGGTCAGCGGATCGCTGAAGCGCACGTCCGTGGCCTCGGTGAGGCCGAGGTTGGTGATCTCGATCTCGAAGGTCTGCGGCTCGCCCGCAATCGCGGTGGCGGCGGTGCTCTTCGTCAGGCCGATGTCGGCGGACAGCGGCGGTTCGCTCACGGTCACGTCGGCGCCGCCCGAGTTGTTGCCCGGCGTCGTATCCTCGAGCGTGCCGTCGACGGTCTCGACGCTGGCCGTGTTGCGCACCGGCCCGTCCTGCAGCGCGACCGCGGTCAGCACCAGATCCGGCACGCGGCCCCCGGCCGCAAGCGGCGCCGCCCCGTCGTAGGGCCGCTCGCAGACAAGGTCGGCGGGGCCCGTGACGGGCAGGGGCGCACAGCTCCAGCCCGAGCCTGCCACAGACTCGATCGTGAGGTCCGCGGGCACCGCATCCGTCACCCGCACGGTGCCGTCGAAGCCCGCATTGCCGCGGTTCGTCACGCCGATCCTGTATTCGAAGGGGTGGCCGCTCACGGCGAGGGCCGGAGAGGGCGCCGATTTGGACAGGGCGAGATCGACGAAGGGCGCCTCGATGGTCACGCTCACCGACGAGCTGTTGTTGCCCGGGACCGGATCGGTGGTGTTGGCGGCGGAGACCGTCGCGATGTTGAGGGGCGTGCCCGGATCGACCGCGAGGGCGGTGATGCGGATCTCGCCCATGGACACGTCCTCGCCCGCGCCCGTGGTGGGGGCAGGGCGGGCGCAGGTCACGGTGCCGCCGCTCTCGCCGCAGGTCCAGCCCGCGTCCGCCTGAACCGAGACGAAGCTGTAGGCCGAGGGCAGCGGATCCGTCACCGTCACCGTGCCGCCGGGCGCGTCGCCGCGGTAGCTGGGCGACAGGATGAAGACCAGCTCGTCGCCCACGAGAATGGTGCCCGAGGGCGTGCGCGACTTCACGATGCGCAGGTCGCTGCCCGCGGTGATGGAGGTGCTGGCCGTGGCAAGGTTGTTCGTGGAATCGGCATCGGCCGGTTCCTGACCCATGACCGCGACCGAGGCGGCCACGGTCGAATTGGCCCCGGCCGTCACCTGCCCGGCGAAGTCGAAGGTGACGCTGTCGCCCACTGCGATCGGGCCTGTCACCCGGCACAGGAAGGTGCCGCCGGACCTCGTGCAGCCGGCGGGAGCCGTCATGTCGACGACGCCCGTGGGGATCGGGAAATCGATCTCGAACGCCTCGGACGTGTGGGGCCCCTCGTTCTCGAGCCGCACCTCATAATGCACCGTGCCGCCCGAGGGCACGGTCGTATCGGCGGTCAGCGAGACCGAGATGTCCGCGCCGCGCTCGACGGTCGTGGTGACTTCCTCGTAGTTGTTCCCGGCCAGCGCATCGGCATCGGGGACGCGGGCGAAGAAGACGAACGTGCCTTCGTCCAGCGTCTCGAAGGCCACGTCCACCACGGTGGACTCGTCCTCGGCGAGGGCGGGAATGGCGCAGTCGACGACACCGCCCACGACGGCGCAGTTGTCCGAGGACAGGTCCGGGCGGAAGATCGTGTTGGCGGGAATGTTGGTCTCGACCCGCGTCGGCGGGGCGTCGGCGGTGCCGGTGTTCTGCACATCCACCTTGTAGAGCGCCACGCCGCCTGCCGCGATGGCAAGGCCGGCCGAACCGTCGAGCTGGACGCGCCAATCGTAGTCGACCGCCTCTTGCGCCTGAGCAAGGCCGGTCAGAAGCCACAGGAAGGCCGGGACGATGGTTGCACCGAAGGCCGCCGCAGCGGCCGTCTTACGCGAATGTCTGTTCCACACGGCTTTGTCCCCGCCACCCGGTTCGTCTGGCCACGGCGGCGGGCGCCATCGTGTGCGGGAGGAGAGGGTCGCCAGGGCGGAACATCTTCCCAAGCATCGGCAGGGCGGGGTGGTTCAGAGAATTCACTCTGCGGATGCGCGTAAAGCTGCCCATCGCAACAAATTTAGAAGTGGTTCAACTGTTCCATTGACCAGTTGACCCATGGGGACTAGGCCGAATCGGTCGGAATAGGTGTGCTGCGAGTTGGAATGGATCGATGAGCCTACTTGCCATTACCGCCAATGCGGTTGGATCCATATCCCGCGCAGAGAGCCGGAACGAATTGTCCCAGGCCTTGAAAGACGCGGTCCTAGGCCTCGGGTTCCAAACTTTTTCGCTCGCCTACCAACGCCCTCATGCGCTGGAGGCGGTGTCGGCGCCTCACCTGACCACCTGGCCCTGCGAGCGGGACGGTGCCTCCGATCAGGCCTCGGCCCGGATCCGGGATCCGCTGCTCAATTATGCCCTGACTGGCGTCAAGCCGCTGATCTGGCGGTCAGGCAGCAGGAAGTCCCTGAATAAGAAGGCGTATTTTCCCTGCCTGCGCAGCTTCGAGGCGCGGGCGGGACTGATCGTTCCTCTTCCAGACCATCGGGGGCGGATCGGCGCCATCACCATGTTGTCCGCCCAGCGGGAGGATTATCCGGAGGAGATCGCCGAGGCCGGGCGTATCGTGGCGCTGGCCGTCCTGGTGCGGGCGGGCTCGCTCGCGCCCGCTGCCGGGGCGGTATCGCCCGCCCCGGCCGACCTCTCGAAACTGAGCCCGCGGCAGATCGAGATTCTCGACTGGATCGCGCACGGCAAGAGCAACAGCGAGATCGCCCTCATCCTGGGGTTGTCGCTGCGCAACGTGACTTACCATGTGAGCGAAATCCTGAAAAAACTCGATGTGACATCTCGCACACAGGCGGTCGGCATCTACACCGGCCGCTGACGCGCGGCCGAGGCCGGAACGATCTCCCGTTTGCGCCGGTCTGTCAGGGCCCGGTGTGGAACCAGGACCGGACGCGGCGGCTCCGGCTCTCGCCGTCGGGGGCCGGACCGCCGACCCGCTCGGGGCGCCCCGCCTCCGGTCCGAGCGGCGCGCCGACCGAGGCGCCCTCCTCGGGGGCCTTCGGCCGGTCGTCCTGGTGCGGGTCCGTCCAGGCCACGTCGCGCGTCGTGCCCCGCAGCTCCCGGGGCACCGGCCCCTCTCCCCGCCGCTGCCACTCCAGCGCGCGCTCCTCGATGTCCACCGCCCCTTCCTCTTCGAGAAGCGCCACAGCCGTCTCGTGCAGGTCGCGTGGAACGTCGCGGGCGCAGACGAGCGTGCCGCCGCGCGAGATCCCTTCGGAATAGCGCGCCCGCTCCGGCTCGGGCAGCACATAGTCCAGCGCCAGATCGCCGAGGCTGCGGCTCTCCTCGTGCGGCCCCTCCCGGTCGAGGCGGCCGGATGCGAGCCGGAGGTTCGCGCGCGACACGCCCGCCTCGACGAGCCGCTCGACGGCCCGCGCCGCCTCGTCCTTGCTGTCGAAGAAGGCAGTGATCGTCAGGATCTCGGTCATGGGGAGTCCTCCTTTGCCCGAGAAACCCGGCCTTCGCGATTTCGTTCCGACAGCCTCGTCCGTCCGCTTGGCCGCCCGCCGAGACGCGGGGCGGAGCAGGGCGGCTCCGGCCAAGCGCCGGGCCGCCAGCCGTACAATTTCGCGCTTCGTGAACCGACAGGCTCGGAGGTCCGCCGCCTCCCGAAGAGAGGGACGCGCGACAGCCCACGAACGAGATGCCTGTCATGCGCCCCCCCCCCCGAACGCGCGCGACCCTTCCCGCCGCAGCGGGGGCGGAGAGGCGCGCGCGGCGCAGGGCGGTTCAGGACGTGCCGCCTTGCCCCCGATAGCGTTCGTGGCTGCGCGAGAGATGGGCCGCCATCGCCACGCGGGCGGCGTCTGGGTCGGCCCGGCCCGGATGCATGCCGTCGAGAGCGGCAAGGATCTGGCGGACCATACGATGATCGCCTTCGGCGGCGCCGCGCCACTGCATGCGGCCCGGCTCTGCGAGAAGCTGGGGATCGGCGCGCTGCTGATCCCGCCGGGGGCAGGCGTCGGCTCCGCGATCGGCTTCCTGCGCGCGCCCTTCGGCTTCGAGTCGGTGCGCCCTCTTCGTGCCCATCATGAAGTTCGCAGAGCGGGGCATCGTGAACCGCGATCTCGTGAATATCCTGCACAACAACGTCCGCGAGAGCGGGCAGGTGGTGGGCGATGTCTATTCGCTCGCGGCCTGCAACGAGATCGGTCACCGGCGGCTGATGGACATGATGGACGAGTTCCGCCTGTCCGATCTCGAGGGGCTGGCCGCCTTCGTCTTCGCCCGCTCGCGCGAGGCGACGCTTGCCGCCATCGCGGCCCTGCCGCGGGGGCGCTGCGAGAATGTCATGCGGGTGGACGGCTACGGCGCCCCGATCGACATCGCCGTGGCGCTGGACGTGGCGGAGGATCACATCGCCATCGATCTTGCCGGCACCTCCGGGCCGAGCCCCAAGGGCATCAACTGCCCGATCATCTATTCGGCCGCCTATGCCTGCTACGCGGTGAAATGCGCCATCGCGCCCGAGATCCCCAACAACCATGCCTCTCTCGCCCCCTTCCGGGTGAGCGCGCCCGGGGATTGCATCCTGAACGCGCAGCGCCCGGCCCCGGTCTCGGTGCGGCATGTGCTGGGCCATCTCGTGCCGGATGCGGTGCTGGGGGCCCTGCTCCGGATGCTGCCCGGCCGGATCCCGGCCGAAGGGTCGGGGGCGCTGTGGAACCTGCATGTCTCGGTGCGCCCGCAGGGCGGCGTGGCGGCGGCACGGCCGGGCGCCCGCAGCGCCGAGGTGCTTCTGTTCAACAGCGGCGGCATGGGCGCGCGGCCCCAGCGCGACGGGCCGAGCACCACGGCCTTCCCCAGCGGGGTGCAGTCCATGTCCATCGAGGCGACCGAGCATGTGGGGCCGGTCATCTTCTGGCGCAAGGAACTGCGCGACGGCTCGGGCGGGCTGGGGCGGCAGCGGGGCGGGCTCGGTCAGGTGGTCGAGATCTCGGCCAGCGCGGGGCACGAGTTCCATTTCAACGCGATGTTCGACCGTGTGGCGCATCCGCCGCGCGGCCGCGAGGGCGGGGCCGACGGGGCGGCCGG
>NZ_MABH01000241.1 GCF_001720585.1 Cereibacter johrii
TGAAGGCGCGGCTTCTGCTGCAACTCGCGCTGGCCGCCGGACGCGCGCCGGCGCAGATTGCACGGGATTTCGAGTTCTAGACCGACAAGGAGTCCAGCCGCATGGAGAAACCGCGGGAAAGCAATGTCGAGCGATTGCGCACGGGCATCCTCGAGATGATCGAAGAGTTGGGCCTCGGCTTCGGAGACCGGCTGCCGACCGAGAAGGAGATGGTCGAGCGCTTCCACATCTCGCGCCCCACGCTGCGCGAGGCGCTGAAGCTGCTGGAGCAGGAGGCGGTGATCGACAGCCATCAGGGCAAGGGCCGCTTCCTCGCCGCCGGCGCGCTCCTCAGCATCGCGCGGCCGATCACCAAGTTCGAGAGCGTCTCGCAGATGGTGAGCAGCCACGGCTACACGGCCGAGACGCGGCTTCTGGGCTTTTCGGCCGTGCCCGCCGATCCGGTGACGGCCGAGCGGCTGGCCGTGGCCGAGGGCACGCCCCTCGTCCGCGTCGAGCGGCTGCGCAGCTCGGGCGGCCAGCCGCTGGTCTATTCCGTGGACTGGCTGCCCCGCGCGCTCGTGGGCGAGGGGCTCGAAGGCACCCCCGACTGGAGCGGCTCGCTCGTGGCGCTCCTCGACCGGGTGGGGCGGCGGCCCGTGGCCTCGACCGCGAACGTGCGCGCCGTCCTTTTGCCCGACGAGGTGAGCGGGCTGCATGGGCTCGAGGAGTTCGGCCCGGCGCTGCTCATCGAGGAGGTCTGCTACGCGGCCTGCGGCACGCGCGTGATCTATGCGATGGACTATCACCGGGGCTCGGCCTTCTCCTTCAGCTTCGTGCGGAAGTAACCTCCGGGACCGCGGCTGCGGGCTCGGGGCGCAGGCTGCGCTCGTCCGCGCCGAAGAGGTGCAGGCTCTGGGCATCGGCCGTGAGCGCGATGGAGGCGCCCGCCGCAAGGTCAAGGACGCCCGGCAGCTTGGCAATCAGCGGCTCGGCCAGACCCTCGGCCTCGATATAGGTGAGCTGCACCTCGCCCAGCTGCTCGATATAGGAGATCCGCCCCACGAGGAGCGGCTCGCCCTCGGCCAGCCGCAGATCCTCGGGGCGGATGCCCACCTGCACCGTCTGGCCCGCAAGGCCCGCATCGAGCGGGAAGGGCGCCCGCAGCCCTCCGCCGGTGGCCAGGTCGAGCCGCGCGCCCTCGGGCCCGATCCGCACCGTGCCCGGGATCACGTTCATCGCGGGCGAGCCGATGAAGCGCGCGACGAACAGGTTCGCGGGCCGCCGGTACAGATCGAGCGGCGAGCCCACCTGCTCGATCCGGCCCGCGCGCAGCACCACGATCCGGTCGGCCAGCGTCATGGCCTCGACCTGATCGTGGGTCACATAGATCATCGTGGCCCCCGGCATCGCCTGCTTGAGCTTGGCAATCTCGATCCGCGTCGCCACCCGCAGCGCCGCATCGAGGTTCGAGAGCGGCTCGTCGAACAGGAACACCTTGGGGTCGCGCACGATGGCCCGCCCGATGGCCACCCGCTGCCGCTGCCCGCCCGAGAGCGCGCGGGGATAGCGGTCGAGATAGGGGGCGAGTTGCAGCACCTCGGCCGCGCGGGTGACGCGGCGGGCGATCTCGTCCTTCTTCAGCCCCGCGATCCGCATCCCGAAGGCCATGTTCTCGAACACCGTCATGTGCGGATAGAGCGCATAGGACTGGAACACCATGGCGATGCCGCGGCGCGAGGGGGCCACCTCGTTCATCCGCTCGCCGTCGATGGCGAATTCGCCCGAGCTGATGTCCTCGAGCCCCGCGATGGCGCGCAGGAGCGTGGATTTCCCGCAGCCCGAGGGGCCCACGAAGACCACGAACGAGCCCGAGGGGATGTCGAGGTCGATCCCGTGCAGGACTTCCATCGAGCCATAGGTCTTGCGCACCTGGCGCAGCGTCAGTTCGGCCATCGGCCTGCCCTTCCCTTGTCTGTCCGGCCAGAGGCCGCGGTGGCACCGTTCATGGCCGTTACCGGCCGGGGGTCAGCGACGAGAGCCAGCGGACGAGCGGGCCCGGGCTCCGGTTCTCGATCTCGAGGTCGTTGCGGATGCGGATGGCGCGGCGCACGAGGCGCGCGCCCAGCGAGCGGACGGGCTCGGGCGGCAGCCTCTGGCGCCGGCCGAGACCCACGAGGCCGCTCCGGCTCCAGCGGTCGTCCCGCCCGAGCACGAGGCTTGCGAGGATCCGGCCCGCGACCGGCGTCTGGGCGATGCCCGTGCCGTTGAAGCCCACGCCGAACAGGATGTCGGGCTCGCCCGTGAGCGACCCGAAGACGGGCAGATGCGCGGCCGAACAGTCGATGGGGCCCGACCAGTCGGCCGCGATCCTCGCGCCCCGCAGCTCGGGGTAGACGCGATGCAGCTCGCGCAGATTGTCGGCGCCGCCGTCCGGCCGGCGGTTGAAGGCCGCGCCGAAGCGGTTCCCGTAGGCCACATTCCCGCTGCCGCGCCCGAAGACCACGCGCCCGCCCTTGGTGCGCTGATAATAGAGCACATGGGCCTGCGCGTCGCAGATCGACTCGCCGCCCGTCCAGCCCAGCCGGTCGAGCGTCTCGGCCACGGGTTCGGTCGCGACGATCTGGCTGTCCACCACATAGAGGTAGCGGGCGAGTTCCGGCAGCGCCGCGGCCCAGGCGTTCGAGGCGATCACCACCTTGCCCGCCTGAAGCGTGCCGCCCGGCGTCCGCAGCCGGCAGGGCCTGCCCGAGACGATCTCCGACACGGGGCTCCGCTCGTGGATCGCCACGCCCCGCGACAGGGCCAGCGCGCGCAGCCCGAGCGCGAGCTTCGCGGGCTGGACCGTGCCGGCGCGCGGCTCGACCACGCCCATGTAGGAGGCGCCCGAGCCGGTGCGGCTGCGGATCTCGTCCGCACCCAGGGGCCGTAGCCGGTCGGCCTCGCCCGCCTTGCGGCAGAGATCGGCCGCGGGCTCCCAGGCCCCTTCCTGCGCCCGCGAACTCGCCGTCCAGAGCCAGCCGTCGAGCCGCAGGTCCATGTCGATCGTGCCCGAGGCCTGCAGCTCGGCCAGCTCCTCGATTGCCTCGGCGGTGGCATGGCAGAGCGCCAGCGCCTCCTCGGCGCCCACGAGGCGGGTCAGCAGGTCGAGCTCGGCGAACCAGCTGTGGACCTGCCCGCCGTTCCGCCCCGAGGCGCCCGAGCCGCAGAAATCGGCCTCGAGGATCGTCACGCGCAGCCCGGGCGCCTGCTCCTTCAGGCGCAGCGCCGTCCAGAGCCCGGTGTAGCCGCCGCCGACGATGGCCACGTCGCAGGCGGCCTCGCCCGCGAAGGGCGGCGTCGCCGGCCCCGCGCCCAGATCGCGGAGCCAGAAGGAGCGGTCGCCCTCGGGCGCCGCGGTGGGAAGCGCGAGCCGGTGCGTCGCCATCTCAGACCTCTCCCGCCGCGATCACATCGGCATATTTCTCCAGCAGCCACGAGGGGATCGGCAGCAGCGGCTGCGGAAAGCCGCCTTCGTGCAGGCAGGTGTTGGTGGCCGCATCCGCCGCCCCGCGCAGGGACTCGGCATCGGGGCGGCGCTCGATGGCCCAGAGCGCGATGAAGCGCGCGATGAAACTGTCGCCCGCGCCGCAGGTGTCCACCACCTCGACCCGCCGCGCCCGCACCGGGGTGACGGTGCCGCCCGCATCGAGGAAGGCGCCGCGGCTGCCGCAGGTCACGACGGTGGCCTGCGCGCCCCGCGCGCGGAAGCGGGCGAGCAGCGGCTCGACCGGCTCGGCCGGATCCTCGGGGCCCGAAGCGAAGACGAGCGGCACGCCCTGAAGGTCGAGGAGGTCGTGATGCGTCGAGACATCGACCGAAAAGCGCGCGCCGTCGCGGACGAGGGCGCGGACCAGCTCGGGCGCGCTGTGGGTGCCCAGATGCACCCAGTCGGCGGCCAGAAGCGCCGCATGGCGTTCGCCCTCGGGCACATAGCCGAGCCCCACGCCCAGATCCTCGAGCAGGAAGCGCCGGTCGCCGTCGCGTTCGAGGAGGAGCGTGACGGCGGTGCTGCCCGGCCGCACCTCGCAATCGTCGGGATCGAGCCCCGCGCGGCAGACGGCGGTGCGGATCACCTCGCCCTCGGGATCGGGGCCGACAAGGCCGAAGTAGCGCGCCTCGAGGCCCGCGCGCCTCCATTGCACCGCCACGTTGAGGGCATTGCCCCCCACCGCCATGCGGTCCTTCAACAGATAGACGTCAAGACAATTGTCGCCCACGGCGATCAGGGTCGGGCTGCGGCTCACGGGCGGGCCTCCACGGGATCGAGATGCGGCGCGAGCGCCGTGAGATGGCGGGTCCAGGCCGCGACGGGATCGAGCGCATAGGAGCCGTCGCCGAAGGGCTCGAAGGAGAGCGCGCCGCGATAGCCCGCCTCCGCGAGATCGGCGAGGATGCGGGCGAGCGGCAGCGTGCCGTCGCCCCAGACGAGATGGCCCGCCGGGCGCCCGTCCACGAGATGCACATGGGCGAGCCTGTCGCCGAAGAGGCCCGCGTAATCGGCCACGCTGTCGCCCGCGCAGGCCATGGCGACCGTGTCGAGCACCACATCCATATTGTCCGCGCCCACCATCTCCAGCAGCCGCGCCGTGTCGGCGGCACTGTGGGCGATGTTGCTCTCCACCCGCTGCAGCGGCTCGAGCAGGCAGCGCAGGCCAAGGCCCGCGGCATGGCCCGCGATCAGGCGCAGCGCCTCGGCCGAGCGGTCCCAGGCGCGCTCCGCGGGCTCGCTCTCGTAGCCGCGGCCGGGGGTCAGGAACAGATGCCGCGCGCCGAGTTCGGCCGCGATGTCGGCCGCGCGGCGGAAGCGGTCGATGCTGGCCGCGCGGTAGGCATCGTCGCCCGAGGCGATGTTGATCGGATAGACCACCTGCTCGGGCGTGAGGCAGCGCACGGAAAGGCCCTCGCCCGCCAGCACGCGCTTCACTTCCGCCACGTCGCGGTCGCTCGAGTGGAAGAGGTCGAGATGCGGCGCCACGCCCCAGAGCTCGATCTCGGTGAAGCCGAAGCCGCGCATCCGGCGCGCCACCTCGGCCAGCGGGAAATGCTGGAAGGCGAAGTTCGAGCCGATCATCTGGCGGGCGGAGAGGCGGGGGGGGGGGCTCATTTCGCCATTCCTTCGGTCAGGCCGCGGATGAAGTACCGCTGGGTCAGGAAGAAGATGATGACGATGGGCAGCGCTGAGAGCGTCATGGCGGCGAAGACCTGCGCGAAGTCGGTGCCGTGCTTGGACATCATCGAGGTGAGGCCGACGGGCAGCGTCTGCACGCTGGGACTGTTGGTGAAGATCATGGCGAAGAGATATTCGTTCCAGGCAAAGAGGATATGGAGCACGACACAGGAGACGATGATCGGCCGGCAGAGCGGCAGGATGATCCTGCGGTAGATCTGGCCGGGGCTTGCGCCGTCCATCATGGCGGCCTCGTCGAGGTCGCGCGGCAGGTCGAGCATGTAGGCGCGGATCAGGAAGGTGGTGAAGGGCACGCGGAAGGCGGTGTAGAGGATGATGAGCGCCCAGTGCGTGTCGTAGAGCCCGAGCGACTGGAGCATCCGCACCAGCGGCACGAGGGCCACGGTCGGGCTCAGCATCATGCCGCCGAGCACGAAGGCGGTGATGAGGGGCTTTGCCGGCATCGCCGTCCGCGTGAGCCCGTAGGCCGCGCGCGCCGAGATCAGCACGGTCGCCACCGTCGAGACCAGCGTGACGAGCAGGCTCGAGACCATGTAGCCCTGCACCCCGCGCCAGGCCGAGAAGTAGTTCTCGAGCGACCAGCTCTGCGGCAGGGCGAAGGGCTGGTCGAAGATCTGGCTGTTCGACTTGAAGCCGCCGAGCCCCATCCAGAGCAGCGGATAAAGGACGACGACGCCCACGGCGAGGAGGAAGGCCCAGAGGAAGGCCTGCCCCATCACGGGCCAGAAGCCGCGGGCGGAATGGGTCGCGCCGCTCATGCGAGGACCCTCCGCCGCCGGGTATACCAGAGCTGCAGGATGCCCGTGAGCATCGTCACCGCGAAGACGACCGAGCCGATGGCCGCGGCATAGCCCATGTCGTTCTGGTTGAAGCCCTGCTCGTAGAGCCATGTCCCCAGCACCTGGCTCGAATTGTTCGGCCCGCCGCCCGTCATGACCATGACCTCGTTGAAGACCTGGAAGGCGCCGGTCACGGTCACGATGATCATCATGCCGGTCATCTCGCGCGTGAGGGGGAAGGTGATGCTCCAGAGCTGGCGCAGCGGGCCCGCCCCGTCCATCCGCGCCGCGTCGTAAAGCTCCTGCGGGATCTTCTGGATCGCGATGGTGAAGAGCAGCGTGGAATAGCCGAAGCCCTGCCACTGGCTCATGGCGATGATGGCATAGATCGCGGTCTGCGGATCGCCGAGCCAGACATGCGACCAGTGCTCGAGGTTCAGCGCCTTCAGGAGCCCGTCGAGGATGCCGATGTCGGGCTGATAGATGAAGTAGAAGAGGAGCCCGGTGACGGTCGTCGAGATGGCCGAGGGCACGAAATAGAGCGCCCGCCAGAAGTTGCGCCAGCGTTCCGAGGACAGGCCCTCGACGATGGCGGCGAGGCAGAAGGCCGCGAAGACCTGGAAGACGATGGAGAGCACCGCATAGGCGCCGTTGTTCCAGAGCGCGCGGCCCACCACCGGATCCTCGGCGAGCCTGCGGTAATTGTCGAGCCCGACCTGCGTCACCTCGCCGGTGAAGATGTCCTGGTTCGTGGTGCTGACGAAGAAGTTGTCGACGATCGGATAATAGACGAACCAGCCCACGAGGACGAGCGCCACGGCGATCCAGCGCAGCGCCAGCAGCCGGGAGAGGAGGGGGCGCAGCCGCGGCCCCCTCCCCGCCCCGAGGGCGGGGCCGCCGAGGGCGACCCCGCTCTTTCCGATGTCCGCGGACAAGCTCATCACTTGGCCGCGGCGGCGGCCGCACGGACTTCGGCCACGACCTCCTCGGCCGTGACGCTGCCGCCCGCGAAGGCCTGCAGGTTCGACAGCCAGGCCGCGGCGACGCGCGGATGGTTCACCGTATCCAGCCACTGCATGAGGTAGGAGGCTTCCGCGATATCCTCGAGACCGCCAACCACGGCGGGGCTCATCTGCGCCGGATCCGCGCCGCCGATCACCGCGCTCGGCTGGCCGTAGGGCGGGGCCGACAGCACCTTCGCATTGGCCTGGCTCGTCACGAACTTCATGAAGTCGAGCGCGAGCGGCACGTTCTCGGAGGCCGAGGAGATCATGTAGCCCTCGGGCGCGCCTTCGAGCGCCTTAGGATCGCCCTTGGCATCTTTCGGCGCGGGCAGCGGGAAGAAGCCGAACTCCTCGGGCTTGAGCTTGGTCTTGGCCGAGGCCGAATTGTCGAACTCGATGATCTCCTGATAATACATCGCCGACTTGCCGTCGCTCAGCTCCTGAAGCGCATTCTGATAGGAGATGCCGTTCATGCCCGCGCCGATGGTGCAGCGGTCGGCGATGGCCTTGAACTGCTCGAGCGAGGCGACATAGCCCGGGTCGGCATATTCGGCGGTGGCCGGGTCGAAGTCGCGCTCCAGCACGTCCTTGGGCACGTTGTAGGCCAGAAGCTGGCCGAGATAATGGACGGCGACCCAGGGCTCCTTGTTGCCGATCGAGATGGGCGTGATCCCCGCCTCCTTGATGGTGTCGCAGGCCGCCAGCATGTCCTCGAGCGTCTCGGGCACCGAGAGGCCGAGCTTCTCGAAGATGGGCTTGCTGTAGCCCATGAATTTCGCATCGAGATAAAGCGGGATGCCGTAATGCTTGCCGTCGTAGACGAAGGCATCGACCGCGGCCGGGGCGAAGGTCTTGCCCCACTCGGTGTCCGGCCCGATCACCGGCGTGAGATCCACCGCGCGCTCGCCGCGGATGAAGTTGCCGCCCCAGGTGCCGGTCCAGGAGAAGAAGACGTCCGGGATCGAGTTCGAGGCGACCAGCGTCTTGGTCTTGCCCTTCACGCTGTCATCGTCTTCCTGGATGAGCTCGATCGTGACGCCGGGATGCTGCGCCTCGTATTCCTGCGCAAGCTCGGTGAAATAGGGCGCGAGGCGCTGCATCCCGAACTTGGTCAGCACCTTGATCGTGCCCTCGTATTCGACCGGGGCCGCGGGATCGGCGACCGCCGTCTGGGCCGCGGCGGCGCCCGCCCCCAGCGCCGACATTGCGGCGACGATGGCTGTCATGGACTGCAAGGACCGTTTCATCTCTCTCTCCTGTTGTCGGGCTTCTTGTTGGTCTTGGGTTGGGGCGTCAGTCGCCGGGGCGAGGGTCGGGCGGCCCGAGATGGGCCTCGACCCGCTCGAGGAGCGCCGCGAGGATCACCGGGGTCGCCAGCGCCCGCAGGCGCGGGGCAAGGCCCGGCAGCTCGGCCGCGGCCGCATCCACGATGCGCAGACGGTCGGTGTAGCGGCCCACGAACCGCTCGACGCGGAGGGCCAGCGGGCGCAGCGCATCCTCGCCCTTCACGAGAAGGAGGCTCACCCCCGGCTCGATCAGTTCGAGCGTGCCGTGGAAGAAGTCGGCGGCATGGACCGGGCGGGCGGGCAGGCGCAGCCCGCGCTCCAGCGCCGTGAGCGCGAAACGGTGCGCCACGGGCCAGGCCCCGCCCGCGCCGGTGACGATCTGATAGGGCTCGGCCCCCAGGCGCGCGGCCAGCAGGGCGGCCTCGGGCTCGTAGGCCGCCTTCGCCGCGCC